>NZ_JBHXMY010000070.1:0-16785 GCF_042720195.1 Nocardia sp. NPDC058497
AACGCCTGCCGTCGGACTGGTCAGCGACGCGGCGCAGGTATCCCGCGGTGACGGCCGCCGCGACGAGCTTGCTGGCGCGCGGCTGATCCACGGCCAGCGCGGCGGCCACGGTGGACACGGTCGGCTCTGCTGCCTCCCGCGCGGTGGGGGTGGTTCGCCGACAGCTGGCCGACGGCATCACCGAGACCGAATTCGCCACGCTCACCGGCACTCTCGCGCGAATGATCGCGAACCTCGAACAGCCGGTTGACCCGGTCCCAGCCTCGGCGCGTTGAACTTGCCGGCACCGACGCCCTCGCGCGTGGTGTGCGAGAACCTGAACGAGCCTGCTGATCGGCTCTCGGCCTCGACCGGCCGAACTCTCCGGTATCCAGACCCTCGTGCGTGGGTGCGAGCAGACGTCGAAATGTGAGCTAGGGCCTGTCTCGAAGCTCGAGCCGAGTCACCGCCCACGATCCCGTCGACCACCGCGCTGAGCGTTCACTCTCCCGCCGATCGGTCGCGATCGGGACCATCGGAGCGGCTAGTGAATGCTCAGCACAGTCGCCGGACTTCGAAACAGGCTCTAGCGGGCGCTGACTCACGACCTCGGCGTTGGCGAACATTCACGCTCACCGGCACTTCGCGCGACGGTTTCGCGGCGAGTTCAGTGGGCTGGCGCGGCCTAACCGGAGTTCGGGCCGACGACTTTCTTGATGCCGGACTGTTCGCGCAGACGCAAGCGAACCGCCGATACGGCCTCGCCCGAACGCAAGCGGGCGGCGCGGAGCAGCAGGTAGTCGCGCTCCGGCACGCTCGCTGTCTGTTTCGCGGCCAGCTGATACTGGGCGACGGCCGCGGCGTCATCGCCCGCCATCTCGTGCAGGTGCCCGCGGACCGCGGCGAGCCGGTGGGAGTGGGCCAGCGGCTCGGCGACGATGTCGACGACGGCGAGCCCGGCGGCCGGGCCGTGCACCATGGCCGTCGCCACGGCCCGGTTCAAGGTCACCATCGGGTTCGGGTTCGATCGCTCGATCATGGTGTAGAGCACCAGGATTCGGGGCCAATCGGTGTCCTCGACGTGGGTGGACTGTGCGTGTAGGCCCGCGATCGCGGCCTGGATCTGATACCTGCCGGTCAGGCCCGCGGGCATGGTCGCGGTGAGCAGGCGCAGGCCCTCGGTGATCTGGGCGCGGTCCCAGCGCGAGCGGTCCTGCTCATGCAGCGGGATCAGCTCGCCGTGCGGACCGGAGCGGGCCGCGCGGCGGGCGTCGGTGAGCAGCATCAGGGCGAGCAGGCCGGTGACCTCGGTGTTCGCGGGCAGCAGGGCGCGCAGCGCGCGGGTCAGCCGGATGGCCTCGGCGGAGAGGTCGGCGCGGCGCAGCCCGGCGCCGGAACTGCTGGTGTGGCCCTCGGTGAAGATCACGTACAGCACTTGCAGCACCGCACTCAGGCGTGCGCTGTCGTTCGCGCCGTCGGCGAACGGCCGCTCGGTCTCGGCGAGCCGCTTCTTGGCGCGGGAAATGCGTTGCGCCATGGTCGCTTCCGGGACGAGGAACGCGGCGGCGATCTCACCGGTGCTCAGGCCGCCGACCGCGCGCAGGGTCAGCGCGATCGCGCCCGCCGGCGGCAGATCGGGATGGCAGCACAGGAAATACATGTCGAGGGTGTCGTCGCGGCCGGTCGCCTCGACGGGGACATCGCGGACGAAAACCGTTGTCTCCCTGCGCCGCCGCGCGACCTCGGCGCGCACCGCGTCGGTCATCCGGCGCTGCGCCACCTGGATCAGCCAGCCGCGCGGATTCTCCGGCAGGCCGTCGGCACGCCACTGCGTCGCCGCCGCGAGCAGCGCGTCCTGCACGGCATCCTCGGCCAGATCGAAATCGCCGAACCGGCGGACGAGCACACCGAGGACCTGCGCGGCGAGTTCCCGCAGCAGGTCCTCGATGCGCGGATTTCCGGTCACTCGGCAGGGGCGCTCATGATCTGGCGCACCTCGATGTACTCGCCGAGCGGCTTGCCGCCGGGGCCGGGCGCGGCCGAGGCCTGGGCGGCGATCTCGATCGCGCGGTCGGGGGAGTCGACGTCGACGATCCAGTAGCCGGCCAGGAACTCCTTGGTCTCCGGGAACGGGCCGTCGGTCACGACCGGCGCCGAGTTGCCGTCGGAGCACACGACCAGCGCCTGCTCCGGACCGGCCAGGCCCTGGGCGTCGACGAGCTCGCCCGCGGCGGCGAGCTGTTCACCCAGCGCCCGCTGGAAATCGATGTGGGCGGCGATGTCCTCGGGCGCCCATTCCGGCAGCGGGGTGCTGCAGTACGCGGCATCGGAATAGGTCTTGACCAGCATGTACTTCATCGCAATGCTCCTGGTTTCGGTGGCGCCCTCCTGGCGCCCTCGAGACATGGTCGGAGCCGATGCACCTAGTTCGACACATCGGCTCCGCCAAATTATGTGAACTGGGTCACAGTGGAACGTCCGGATCTGCCAGCCGGTCCGGATCGACGGGCTTGCCCGCCAGGATCAGCTGCTTGATCCGCTCGGTCACGTCCCACACGTTGACGTTCATGCCCGCGCGCACCCGGTTCTGTGGGTCGAGCCAGAACGCGACGAACTCGCGCTCGGCCTGGTCACCGCGGACCACCACGCGCACATCGTCGTCACGGCCGACATAGCCCGTGTACTCCATGCCCACGTCGTACTGATCGCTGAAGAAGTACGGAAGCCGGTCGTAGGAGGCGGGTTTGCCCAGCATGGTCAGCGCGGCAACGGCGGGCTGGTTGAGCGCGGTGGCCCAGTGCTCGACACGCACGCGCCGGTTCAGCAGCGGATGGTCCTGCTCGGCGATGTCGCCGACCGCGACCACATCCGGGTCGCTCGTGCGCAGACCCGCGTCGACCAGCACGCCGCCGTCGGCCGCGAGTCCGGCCGCGAGCGCGGCCTCGATATTGGGCTGCGCGCCGACCGCGACCAGCACCGCCTCCGCGGGGATCACGGTGCCGTCGCCGAGCCGCACACCGGTGGCGTTGCCGTCGTCGGTCAGGATCATGTCGACCTTGGTGCCGGTGCGCAGGTCGACGCCGTGCGCGCGATGCAGCTCGGCGTAGAACGCGCCCATCTCCGGGCCGAGCGCGCCGATCAGGGGCAGCTCGGCCGCCTCCAGCACGGTGACCTCGACCTGTCTGGCCCGCGCCTGCGCCGCGACCTCGAGGCCGATCCAGCCGCCGCCGATGATCACCAGCTTCTGGTGCGTCCGCAGGATCTGGGCGAGCACATCCGAATCGCCGATCGTGCGCAAGGTGTACACATTCGGCGCGTCGGCGCCGGGAATGGGCAGCGTGCGCGGACGCGAACCGGTGGCCAGCGCCAGCTTGTCGTAGCTCAGGGTGGATTCGTCGGGCAGCGTCACCGTGTGGGCGCGCGGATCGAACGCCGTCGCCGTGGTGCCGAGCCGCAGGTCGATGTGATGATCGCGGTACCAGGAGCCCTGGTCGACGGTGAAATCGGGCAGCTGCTGGGTGCCCGCCAGATGCTGTTTGGACAGGGGCGGCCGCTCATAGGGCAGCTCCTCCTCGGCGGCCAGCACCGTCACCCGGCCGTCGAAGTCGTTGGCGCGCAGGGCCTCGGCGAGCTTGGCTGCACCGAGTCCGCCGCCGATGACGACGAAATGCTGATTCGAGCTCATGAAACGGACTCCTTCTCGCGGACGACCGGGACTCCTCGCCGTCGAGCCTAGTGCGCGAGATCACCGCAAGGGAACGATTCGGGGCGTGGCGCGGTTGCACCAACCGGCGGGGCGTTGCGACCTGCCCAACTGTGACCCGAGAGGAAAGCTCCGTGAGCGATCAAGCCACGAAGGACGTCGTCGATTTCTGGTTCGACCCGCTGTGCCCCTGGTGCTGGATCACGTCCCGCTGGATTCTGGAAGTGGAGCAGGTGCGCGACATCGAGGCGCGCTTCCACGTGATGAGCCTGTCGGTGCTCAACGAGGGCAAGGACGATCTGCCCGAACGCTACGTCGACCTGATGGCCGCCGGCTGGGGCCCGGTCCGGGTCGCGATCGCCGCCGCCGAGAAGGCCGGTGACGAGATCCTGGCGCCGCTCTACACCGCGCTGGGCACCCGCATCCACGAGCGCAGGGACGAATACGAGCGCGAGACCGCCCAGGAAACCTTCGCCGCCGTCGTCGCCGACGCCCTCGCCGAACTCGACCTGCCGGCCGAGCTCGCCGACGCCGCCACCAGCACCGAGTTCGACGAGGCGCTGCGGGAGAGCCACCACGCGGGGATGGACAAGGTCGGCCCCGATGTCGGCACCCCGACGATCCACGTCAACGGGGTCGCGTTCTTCGGGCCGGTGCTCTCGCGCATCCCGCGCGGCGAGGACGCGGGCCGCGTGTGGGACGGCGTGGTCGCGCTGGCCTCGTACCCGCACTTCTTCGAACTCAAGCGCACCCGCACCGAAGACCCGGTCTTCGGCTGAAACGAGCAGGTGGGGTGCCCGGCCGGCACCCCACCGGTCACACCGGCTTCGGCGGTAGCGCGGGTGGCGCCGCGTTGAGCGGATAGCCGCCCGGCGGCGGGATCATGCCGGGCTGCGGTGCGCTCGGACGCCAGAACATGGGGCCCGGCTTGCTCCGGTCGCGCAGTGCCCACATCCGCCAGGTCAGCACCGGATGGCTCGACATCGCGTTGACCAGCATCACGAAGCCGCCCTTCTCCTGCGCCGCCCGGTCGGCCATCTCGTCGAACCCGACATCGGTATTGAGGTACTTGCCTGCGGCGAGGGTGGCCATCGCGCCGGGCGCGCCCAGATGCCGGTTGCAGAAGCCGTGATTGTCGGCGGTGTACTCCTGCGCCCGGATCAGCGAGGACCCGAGCAGCGGCAGCCACGGCGCGACGAACATGCCGAGCTGACGCCAATACGACACGTGCCCGGCCGCGATATGGCCGACCTCGTGGCCGATGATGAACGCCAGCGCGTCGGGTTCGCGGGCGCCGCCGCCGATTTCGAACAGGTCGCTGTAGACCACGACGAACCGCCGGAACCCGTGCCCGGACGCGAACGCGTTGATCTGGCCGTTGCCGAGCACCACGAACGCGTCGGGAGCCTTGGCCATCCCGAATCGCGCCGCGGCCTCCTGCACCAACCGGTAGCCCTCGGAGAACTGCGTCGGCGACATCTTGACGCCGTTGATCCGCATCCGCGCGTAGTTCATGCCTCGGCCCGCCCACAGCAGCACCGGCGCGAACAACAGCAGCAGCACATACGGACTGGTCAGAATCGAACCGCTGACCTCTTCCCCGTGCTCGTCGACCACGGGGTCGGCCACCACCTCGACCAGCAGCATCAGCAGCGCGAGCAGATACGCGACCGAGGTGAGCATGATGACCACCACCAGCAGCGGGATCTCCCACGGATGCCGGGCAGGCATCCCGAACGGTGACAGGCCCCGCGGCTGGTACCGCGGCGGCAGCGGTGGGGGCGGATACGCGCCGGGGAACTGCTGGGCCTGCGGAAACGCTCCGCTCTGCGGTGCGGGAAACCCGCCGGTCTGCGCGCCCGGCTGCTGCCACGGCGACGGCGGTACGGCCCCCGGTTGGTCGGCGGACGGCCCTTGCTGCGCGGGTGGGGGACCTGCCGAAGGCGGAGAATGCGGTTCGTGCGGGTGCATGAAACGACTCTAAGCGGGCCTGACACAATCGCAGCCATGCGCGTTTACCTGGGTGCCGACCATGCCGGTTTCGAACTGAAGAATCACGTCAAGGCCCATCTGCAGGAGGCCGGACACGAGGTCGTCGACTGTGGCGCCCTCGAATACGACGCTCTCGACGACTACCCCGCCTTCTGCATCGAGGCGGCCCGCCGCACCGTCGCCGACCCGGGTTCGCTCGGCCTGGTCTTCGGTGGCAGCGGCAACGGCGAGCAGATCGCCGCCAACAAGGTCCCCGGCGCCCGCTGCGCCCTGGCCTGGAGCGTCGAAACCGCCAAGCTGGCCCGCGAACACAACAACGCCCAGCTGATCGGCATCGGCGGCCGCATGCACAGCACCGAGGAAGCACTGGCCATCGTCGACGCGTTCATCGCGCAGCCGTGGTCGGAAGAAGCCCGCCACCAGCGTCGCATCGACATCCTCGCCGACTACGAGAAGTCGGGCATTGCCCCCGAGGTCCCGGCTTACTGAGATAAGCAGATGAGTTTCGAGAAGGGTGTGTTTCTTGCCTGAGGGGCACACCCTTCATCGCGTTGCCCGCCTGCACCAGGAACGGTTTTCCGGTGGCGCTGTGCGGGTTTCGAGTCCGCAGGGGCGCTTCGCCGAGGGTGCGGCGCTGGTGGACGGGCGGATGCTGGAGCGGGCCGAGGCCGTCGGCAAGCATCTGCTGCACCACTACGAGTCCGGGCTGACCGTGCACGTGCATCTCGGGTTGTACGGCACGTTCAGCGAGGCCGAGCTGCCGATGGGTCCGCCCGTCGGGCAGGTGCGGATGCGGATGATCGGCGCGGCAACGGAGTTCGGGACCGATCTGCGCGGGCCGACCGCGTGCGAGGTGCTCAACCCCGCCGAGGTGGATGCCCTGGTGGCGCGACTCGGCGCCGACCCGCTGCGGCCCGATGCTGATCATGAACGAGCAGGTGCGCGAATCCGGCGCTCCCGCAGGGCGATCGGCGCGCTGCTGATGGATCAGGCGCTCATCGCCGGCGTCGGCAATGTCTACCGCGCGGAAGTGCTGTTCCGGCACGGCATCTCGCCGTTCCGGCCGGGCACTTCGGTGAGCGCCGCCGAATGGGACGCGCTGTGGGCCGATCTCGTCGACCTGATGCCGGTCGGCGTCGCCACCGGCCGGATGCACGTCGTGCGGCCCGAACACGACACCGGCGCACCGTCGTACGCCCAGGACCGGCCGCGCACCTATGTCTACCGCCGGCAGGGCGAACCGTGCCGGGTGTGCGCGACGCCGATCGCGCACAAGGTCATGGACGGGCGAAACCTGTTCTGGTGCCCCACCTGTCAACCACGCTGATTTGCAGCCCGTCCGGCCTGCGCGCGTATGCGACCATAGGCCGGTGACGCAACTCGGGGGAACGGCCGGAGCGGATTCGCGGCAGGTCGACGCGGAATATCATGGTGCCGAAGGTGATTCGCGTTATCCGTCACCGCGCAGGCTGCGCAACACGGTGGCCAACGTCGCCGACATCGTGCTCCCATACGGCGTGCTCATAGCCGCGTTCGTGGCCGTTGTGCTGCTCATCGGCAACGACTGGATCCTCGACATGGACGATCAGGCCCCGGTGATGCTCGTGGCCATGATCTTCCTGGTGGTCATGCTGGTGGCCAACGCCATTGTGCTTCCGGCCGTCTTCGGCGCGACCGTCGGTCAACTCTTGACCGGCCTGGTGTGGATTCGTGGCACCGACGGCATCAAGCCGAGCGCACGCGACATGGGGCGGGCAACCTTGCGGCACCGCACCGTTTTCCGGCTCGGCGGCGTCCAGCAATGCGCGCCACTGATCGTCGTGGTGCGTCGCTGCGACATCATCGCGAAACCGCCGGTCGGCGACGCAGGCTACATCGAACACTGAGTGGGGTTGAGCCGGACCGCGAAGTGCAGGCTTCGCGATCCGACTCAGCCCGCGACCGCGGTTCCCAGTTCCGGGTCGCCCGATTCGGCGAGCGCGAAACGCCGCCCGCCCGCGGATTTCGCCGAGTACATCGCGCGGTCGGCGCGACGCAGCAGATCGGTGAAATCGCACGTCTTTCCCGGCGCGCAGAACGCCGTGCCCACGCTCGCCGAGACCGGTACCGGCCCCGCGCTCGACCACACCGGGTCGCGCAGCGCCGCCACCACGCGGTGCGCCAGCTCGCCGAGGGTGTCGCGGCGCGGATTGGCCGCGACAACGAACTCGTCGCCGCCGTACCGGCAGATCACCGTGTCGGGCGGGCACACCTCGCGTAGCCGGTTGGCCAGTTCGACCAATACCTCGTCGCCGATCGCGTGTCCGTAGCCGTCGTTGATCTGCTTGAACCGATCCAGGTCGACCACCAGCACGCCGACGCCGCGGGTCGGGTCGGCCGCGAAGGCCCGTACTCGTTCCTGCAGCAGCGTGCGGTTGGCCAGATCGGTGAGCGCGTCGTGGGTTGCCTCGTGGCGCAAGCGGTGCTGCAGCGCGGCGATCTCCTGTACGCGCAGTGACACTTTCGCCGAGATGTTCTGTTCCTGCTGCGCGAGCGCGCGTTCCTGCAGCGCCTGCGCGTAGCTGTCGATGGCCTGGCTGGCGACCAGCGGCCAGCGGGTGGCCACCAGCGATCCCGGCACGCCGGAGGGGAAGCCGAGCAGCCAGCGGGTGGCATGCGCCAGCATCCTGGTGCGTTCGAACGGCGCCTCGGCCAGCCGGGCGCCGAGCATCCGCGCCTGTGGCACCGGGAACGGTTCGGTCCGAGCCAGATGCAGCAGCCGCTCGACGATCTCGACGAGCACCGGCTCCAGCTGGTGCGGCGCCGTGGACGATCCCGGTTCGGCGCACACCGCGCGGGCCCAGGCGCGGGCCATCGCGGCGACCGGTGGCTCGATGTGGACAGTCATCGATATCACCGGCGGAAGGTGGCGACGAGCTTGCCACCTCGATCGTTCGCACTGCTACGCGGTTGAGTCCACCGAGTTCGGTACACGCTCACCGCCCCCTTTCCAGATACCCCCGTCCGGCAAAAAGGATCCTAGCAAGCCACCCGAGACCTGAAAGCTGCGTAGTAGAACACGTTGCAGGTCTCTCGCGAATGGCGATCGGGTATGACATCGCTGCAGGCGCTCGGGTGTTACACACTTCCCGAAAAAACTTTGGGAGCACCGAAACGTGCAGCGTGTTGCCCATCTCGAGGTGGTGGGCGTTGGGTCGCCAATGGGTTCCTCCTGGCAAAGGGGCGAGTCGTGACACAGCGGCCGAGTGACCACGACTCCCCCCGACAAGGAGCCGTCACGCGCCATCTCATGGTGGCCTACTCGCCGCCCACATGCCGGGTTTTTAAGGAAAATTCTCCTATTTAATCCCCCGGTGGAGCAGGCGCCGGTCCCCATAGGCGCGCATCAACAATGGTGTCGGTCGGAGGGTTTCCGTGGATAGGGTCGTTAGGCCCTAATCGGGCACTGCGCCGGCGGGTGACGACACCGCGTGGGAGGGCGCGTCGCCGTGCCCGCCAGGGGGCGGATTGGCATTTGTCGCGCGGGATTCGGTACAGTCGTGGCGCACACGACATCGTGGCGATCCCATCGATGTCGTATGCCTGCGGGTGTAGTTCAATGGTAGAACCTCAGCCTTCCAAGCTGATGGTGCGGGTTCGATTCCCGTCACCCGCTCAAACATGAATTCCCTCGACGGCGTCGCAGCCTGCGAGGCCTCGGGGTGTAGCGCAGCTTGGTAGCGCATCCGCTTTGGGAGCGGAGGGTCGCAGGTTCAAATCCTGTCACCCCGACCATCACCATTTCGCCCAGTTGCAGGGTTGTGCCGGCGCGGTAGGAGTACTCATGTCCACGGAACGCAGGGTCGCCATCGTCACCGGTGCCGCACGGGGTATCGGCGCCGCCGTCGCGGTCAAGCTCGCCGCCGACGGATATGCCGTCGCCGTCCTCGATCTCGACGCCACCGCCTGCGCCGACACCGTCGCCGCCATCGAGACCGCCGGGGGCAGTGCCCTCGCGGTGGGCGCCGATGTCTCCGACGAAGCCGCTGTCGCCGCCGCGGGCGAGCGGATCGCCACCGAGCTCGGCGCGCCGACGGTCCTGGTCAACAACGCGGGCGTGCTGCGCGACAACCTGCTGTTCAAGATGTCGGTGGACGACTGGGACACCGTCATGAACGTGCACCTGCGCGGTGCCTTCCTGATGACCCGCGCGGTGCAGAAGTACATGGTGGAGGCCAAGTTCGGGCGCATCGTGAACCTGTCGAGCACCTCCGCGCTCGGCAATCGCGGTCAGGCCAACTACTCCGCGGCCAAGGCGGGCATGCAGGGCTTCACCAAGACGCTGGCCTTCGAGCTGGGCAAGTTCGGTGTCACCGCCAACGCGATCGCGCCCGGTTTCATCGAGACCGAGATGACCGCGGCCACCGCGGCCCGCGTCGGTGTCGACTTCGAGGCGTTCAAGCAGGCCGCCGCGGCGCAGATCCCGGTCAACCGGACCGGCAAGCCCGAGGACATCGCCAATACCGCGTCGTTCTTCGCGAGCGAGGGCGCCGGGTTCGTGTCCGGTCAGGTCATCTACGTCGCGGGCGGACCGAAGGACTGACCCGCGGGCCCGTTGCGCGCGAAGAACTCTCGCGTCAGGCGCAGCGGAAGCGGAACTCCGTGCCGACCTTGGTGCCCCTGGCGACCTCGAGCCGGACCGGTTCCACGTCGGCCAGTGCGCAGCCGCCGGGAACGGTGATCACCTTCGCCTCGTAGCAACCGTCGGGCAGAGCCACCGTGGCGCGTCCGTCGGCGCCGCTGGTCAGGGTCGTGACGACCTTGCTCTCGCCGCAGCGGGTCAGCGTGATCTCGGCGCGGTTGACGGGGATCGGTTCCCGGCCGGTGATGGCCCGGACGGTCAGCGTCCCCGCGGCACTCGTGCCGGGCGGCGCGGGATCGGCGGCCGCGAGTCCGGCGCCGACCAGTGGGCAGAGCACGGACAGTGCGAGCAATGTTCGGCGCATGAACCTCTCCTCGGCAGTGAGTCGGGTCGTCCGCCGCTGATGGTAAGCCCGACTCGCCACGTCGTGGCCGACCGGTGCGGGATGTCGAGTTGACGATTCGGCGACGATGGCGCGGTGCCCCGGCGCCGAGCGTTCGGTGTGCCACGATCGATCGGTGACCTACGTCGCCGATCCGCGCATCGACGCCTACATCGACGCGCTCCCCACCTGGCAACAGGCGATCTGCCGCCAGGTGCGCGAACTCGTCCACGCCGCCGACCCGGACGTGGTCGAGATCGTGAAACGGCGCGTCCAGCCCTATTTCGTCCTCGACGGCAATATCTGCGCCCTCCTGGCCGCCAAGACGCACATCAATATTTTCCTCTACGACGGCGCCATCGTGCCCGATCCCGAACAGATCATCACCGGCGGCCACGACAACAAGACCGCCCGCACCGTCGCCGTCTACGAAGGTCAGACCCTCAACGAACGAGCGCTCGGCACGATGCTGAAACAGATCATCGCCGACAACCGCGCGGGCGGCTGGCGCAAGATCAAGAAGGACCGCGGCGAGGCCTAGCCCGCGGGGGTGATGCCCGCGCGTTCGGCCCAGATCTGCTCGGCGGGAACGGAGATCGTGGTCAACTCGGGGTAGCGCACGGCCGAGAGGCTGCCGCCGAAGACGGCGCCGGTGTCCAGGCACAGGGTGTTGTTGACCCAGGTCAGCTTGGTGACGGGGGTGTGGCCGTAGAGGACGGTGGCGGTGCCGCGGTAGTCCTTGGCCCAGTCGTAGCGGATGGGCAGGCCGTACTCGTCGTAGTCGCCGGTGGGGGAGCCGTAGAGGGCGAACGAGCGGGCCCGGCCGGAGGTGCTGCCGTGCAGGCTTTCCGGCAGGCCGGCGTGCGCGACGACCAGCTTGCCGTGATCGAGCAGGTAGTGGCTGGGCAGCTCGCGCAGGAAAGTGTGCGCGGCGGTGCGGAATTCGAGTTCCTCGTCGGCGAGCTGGGCCAGCGAGCGTTCCAGGCCGTGCGCGATCCGGACATTGCGGCCGTCGAGGGCGCGCACCAGTTTGTAGTCGTGATTGCCGGTGACGCACAGGGCGGTGCGCGCGGCGACCATGCCCATCGCCAGGCGCAGCACGCCGGGGGTGTCGGGGCCGCGGTCGACGAGATCGCCGACGAAGACCACGGTGCGCCCGTCCGGATGGGCCGCGCCGATCGCCCGGCCCCGCTCGTCGCGGTCGATCAGGTAGCCGAGTTCGCCGAGCAGGGTCTCCAGCTCGCCGCGGCAGCCGTGGACGTCGCCGATCACGTCGAACGGTCCGGTGAGGTCGCGGCGGTCGCGGGGCAGGGTGTGGTCGGTGCGGTGGGGCTCGGTCATCGCCTCCATGGTCGTGCAGGCGCGGCCCTGGCCGCAAGCGCGTTACGTCACAGTGGGGATGGCGGCGTCGGGCCAGACCCAGTTCGCGACGACCGGGATGTCCTCGCCGTGCTCCCTGGTCCAGCGACGCGCGGTCGACCTCGCGTCGACCATCTCCTGGCGCAGCCCTGCCGCCCGCTCGCGCAGGCCGGGGACCCGGTCGATCACGTCGAGCACCAGGTGGAAGCGGTCGAGGTCGTTGAGCATGACCATGTCGAACGGGGTGGTGGTCGTGCCCTTCTCCTTATATCCGCGCACGTGCAGGTTGGCGTGATTGGTGCGGCGGTAGGTGAGCCGGTGCACCAGCCACGGGTAGCCGTGGAAGGCGAAGATCACCGGGCGGTCGGTGGTGAACAGCGCGTCGAACTCGGGATCGGGCAGGCCGTGCGGATGCTCGTCGGCGGGCAGCATGCGCATCAGATCGACGACATTGACCACCCGGATCCGCAGGTCGGGCAGCCGATCACGCAGGATCGCCGCGGCGGCCAGGGTTTCCAGCGTGGGGATGTCGCCCGCGCAGCCGAGCACCACATCGGGCGTGGCGCCCAGCTCGTCGTTGTGGCAAGCCCACTCCCAGATGCCGAGCCCGCGCGCGCAGTGCACGGCCGCCTCGGACACCGAAAGCCAGTCGGGCCCGGGCTGTTTGCCCGCGACGACGACATTCGCGTAGTGCAGCGAGCGCAGGCAGTGGTCGTAGGTGGACAGCAGGGTATTGGCGTCCGGCGGCAGATACACCCGCACGATCTCGGGACTCTTGTTCGCCACGACATCGAGGAATCCCGGGTCCTGATGGGTGAATCCGTTGTGGTCCTGGCGCCACACATGCGAGGTGAGCAGGTAGTTCAGGCTGGGGATCTTGCGCCGCCACGGCACCGCCAGGCTGGCGTCGAGCCATTTGGCGTGCTGGTTGAACATGGCGTCGACGATGTGGATGAACGCCTCGTAGCAGGTGAACACACCGTGGCGGCCGGTCAGCAGGTAGCCCTCCAGCAGGCCCTGGCACATGTGCTCGGAGAGCACTTCGACGGCACGGCCGGTCGGTGACAGGTCGACGTCCCAGCGGCCGACCTCGGCCTGCCAGTCCCGGCCGGTCACCTCGAGGATGTCCTGCAACCGGTTGCTGACCAGTTCGTCGGGGGCGAGGTTGAGGAAATTGTGCGGATTGCGCGCGGTGACATCGCGCAGCCAGCCGCCGAGCACCCTGGTCGCCTCGTGTTGCCCCGCACCGGGCTGTTCGACCTCGACGCCGTAGCCACGCCAGTCGGGCAGGTCCAGGTCACGCACCAGCAGGCCACCGTTGGCTACCGGATTGAGACTCATCGGCCGGTCCGGGATCTGCTCGAGCAGGGCGGGTACCGGCGTGCCGTCCTCGTCGAACAGCTCGTCGGGCCGATACGACCGCAGCCACTGTTCCAGCACGCGCCGATGCCGCGGGTTGGTGCGGGCCGCGGGCAGCGGCACCTGATGAGCGCGGAAGGTGCCCTCGACCCGCTCGCCGTCGACCACCGGGGGACAGGTCCAGCCCTTCGGCGTGTGCAGCACGATCATCGGCCAGCGCGGCCGGGTGCTGACGCTGTCGTCGCGGGCCGCGCGCTGGAATCCGGCGATCAGGTCGAGGCAGGTGTCCATCGCGGCGGCCATCGCCTGGTGCACCGGCGCCGGATCGTCGCCGGAGACGATGATCGGCTCGTAGCCGTATCCGCGCAGCAGCGCGACCAGTTCCGCCTCGGGGATGCGGGCGAAGATCGTCGGGTTGGCGATCTTGTACTCGTTGAGCGCCAGGATCGGCAGCACCGCGCCGTCGCGGCCCGCGTTGAGGAACTTGTTCGCGTGCCAGCTGCCGGCGAGCGGACCGGTCTCGGCCTCGCCGTCGCCGATCAC
This sequence comes from Nocardia sp. NPDC058497, assembly GCF_042720195.1. Taxonomy (NCBI): domain Bacteria; kingdom Bacillati; phylum Actinomycetota; class Actinomycetes; order Mycobacteriales; family Nocardiaceae; genus Nocardia; species Nocardia sp. NPDC058497. The sequence goes on from NZ_JBHXMY010000070.1 coordinate 13,939, forward strand.
GCAGAACACCGTCAGATCGGGATGGTCGAGCGCGGCGCCGTAGGCGTGCAGCAGGCTGTAGCCGAGTTCGCCGCCCTCGTGGAACGAGCCGGGCGTCTCCGGCGCGCAGTGGCTCGGGACGCCGCCGGGGAAGGAGAACTGGTGGAACAGCCTGCGCATGCCGTCGCCGTCGCGCGGAATATCGGGGTAGAGCTCGGCATAGGCGCCCTCCAGCCAGGCGCAGGCGTTGGGGCCCGGTCCGCCGTGGCCGGGGCCCGCCACGTAGACGGCGTTCAGGTCGCGTTCCCTGATCACCCGATTCGCGTGCGCCCACACCAGATTCAGGCCAGGCACCGTGCCGAAATGGCCGAGCAGACGCGGCTTGATGTCCTCGGGGCGCAGCGGCTCGCGCAGCAGCGCGTTGCGCATCAGATAGATCTGACCGACCGCCAGATAGTTCGACGCCCGCCACCAGGTGTCCACCGCGACGAGCTCGTCGCGGGTCAGCGGGCCGGGGGCGTCGGTGAGGACATAGGGCTTCGGGGCGATGGTCTCGCCGTCGCCGTCGCCGTCGCCGTCGCCCACGTTGTCGGCGGCGGTGTCGCGCTCGATATCGCTGGTCCGGGTCATCGCGGACTCTCCTCGCACTCGACTGAGCTGCGGCGCCGGGCGCCTCTGGACCTGTCCGTTGCGCCGATTCGGCACTCGGCGACACACCGGTGGAGAAACGCACCGCCGAGCCTACCGCCGTGCCGGTACCCGGGCCCGGAGCAGCGGTCTATTACTGTGCGGGCCATGCATTCTCTCGGCAGGATCATCGGCATCGGACTCGTCGCGGCCGCCGCGATCGCGACAGCGGCGTGCGGCTCGGACACGGAGTCGTCCGGCACGACGTCGACCACCAGCGCCGCCGCGGGCGCGCCGACGGCGAGCAAGGGCCGCGAGTGCACCGCCGACGACGTGCAGGTCAGCGGTGGCTACGGCGACGCACCGGAGATCACCATCCCCGACTCGTGTGACCCGCCCAAGACGCTGATCGTCAAGGACCTGGTCGCGGGCAACGGGCCCGGCGCCGTCGCGGGTCAGCCGCTGACCATGAACTACGCGCTGGTCACCTGGTCGGACAAGCAGACCCTCGACAGCTCCTTCAAGCGCGGCAAGCCGTTCCAACTGACCCTCGGCGCGGGCCAGGTCATCGAGGGCTGGGACCAGGGTCTGCTCGGGGTCCAGCAGGGCGCGCGCAGGCTGCTGATCGTGCCGCCGGACCTCGGCTACGGCGACGGCGGCAACGGCGTCGCGCCGAACGAGACGCTGGTCTTCGTCACCGACGCGGTGCAGGTCGGCCGCTAGCCGCCGCCCAAACAACTGCCGATTGCACGGCCGCGAAGCCGGTCAACTACCCTGGTCGGGATGCGTACGCCGCCCCAGGGCGCGACGCCCCATGCGGGGACACCACATGAACTACGAACCAAGGAGCATGTCCGTGAAGAGCACCGTCGAGCAGCTGAGCCCGACCCGGGTCCGGATCAACGTCGAGGTGCCCTTCGAGGAGCTGAAGCCCGACTTCGACAAGGCGTACAAGGCGCTGGCCCAGCAGGTCCGCATCCCCGGCTTCCGTCCGGGTAAGGCTCCGGCCAAGCTGATCGAGACCCGCGTCGGCCGTGGCGCCGTGCTGGAGCAGGTCGTCAACGACGCGCTGCCGGGCCGCTACGCCGAGGCCGTGCAGGCCGCCGAGGTGAAGGTCATCGGCCAGCCCGAGATCGAGATCACCAAGATCGAGGACGGCGAAGAGCTGGCGTTCACCGCCGAGGTCGACGTGCGCCCCGAGATCGCGCTGCCGGACTACTCGGGCCTCGAGGTCACCGTCGACTCCTTCACCATCGAGGACGCCGACATCGAGCAGCAGCTCACCTCGCTGCGCCAGCGCTTCGGCACCCTCACCGGTGTCGAGCGCGCCGTGCAGGACGGCGACTTCGTCTCGATCGACCTCTCGGCCACCGTCGACGGCGAGGACGTCCCCGAGGCGGCCACCACCGGTCTGTCGCACGAGGTCGGTTCGGGTCAGCTGATCGAGGGCCTGGACGAGGCCGTCACCGGTCTGCAGGCCGGCGAGTCGAAGGAGTTCACCTCCACCCTGGTCGCCGGCGAGCACGCCGGTAAGGAAGCCGTCATCACCGTCACCGTGCAGTCGGTGAAGGAGCGCGAGCTGCCCGAGGCCGACGACGAGTTCGCCCAGCTGGCCAGCGAATTCGACACCATCGACGAGCTCAAGGAAGACCTGAAGGGTCGCGTCGAGCGCGTCAAGAAGGTCGAGCAGGCCGGTCAGATCCGCGACAAGGTGCTCGACACCCTGCTCGAGACCGTCGAGGTCCCGCTGCCCGAGGCCGTCGTCAAGGCCGAGGTCGACGCGGTGATCCACGACGCCGTCCACGGCTTCGACCACGACGAGGCCAAGCTGGCCGAGGCGCTCGAGGCGCAGGGCTCCTCCCGCGAGGAGTTCGACAAGGACACCCAGGAAGCCGCCGAGAAGTCGGTCAAGACCCAGCTGCTGCTCGACGCCATCGCCGAGGCCGAGAACACCCAGGTCGGTCAGCAGGAGCTCACCGAGCGAATCCTGTTCCAGGCCCAGCGCTACGGCATGTCGCCGGAGCAGTTCATCCAGCAGGTGCAGCAGGCCGGTCAGCTGGGCGCGGTGTTCGCCGACGTCCGTCGCGGCAAGGCGCTGGCCGGTGTCGTCGGCCAGGTGAAGGTCACCGACTCCGAGGGCAACGTGGTCGACACCGCCGAAATGTTCGGTGAGCCCGCGGATTCCGCCGAGACCGAGCAGGTCGAGGCAGCCGCCGACTAGGTTTTGTGATGCCGGTGTGA
>NZ_JBHXMY010000071.1:0-16777 GCF_042720195.1 Nocardia sp. NPDC058497
GCCGTAGACCACGGCCACCGCGACGACGACCCCCAGACCGGACAACGCAAGGACCAACGCGCCGAGCGTCCCGACGAGCGCGCGGGCCGCCAGATAGCCCGCGGCCCGCGGCCCCCTCGGCACGCCGTTGGAGCGCACGCCGAGCAGCCGGGTGAGCCGCCGCCGCTCCACCGAGGCGATCCGGTCGGTCAAGCCCGCCGAGATCGGCGCGGCGAGCACACCGAGCAGGTCGAGCGGCACGGTGACCACGCCGAGCAGGTACCCGGCGATCGCCGCAGCGGCGCGCGAAATCCTCCCGTGCCACACCCACATCGACGTGCGAGGATCGCGCCGGGATGTACTCATCGCCCAATTCTCCCGGTTCGGCCTGCGCGGGGATCTCATCGCCCGGCGGTCGACTGCGCCCGCGGCTGACGCAGACGCCGGAGGACGAACACGGACGCGGCGACGAGCACGACGACGAGCACGGCCTTCTGCAGGATGCCCGCGTAGGTCTCGACGAGGTGCCAGTTCTCGCCGAGAGCGAATCCCGCGAACACGAATACCGCGTTCCACAGCAGGCTGCCCGCGGTGGTCAGCAGGGTGAAGCGCCCGACCGGCATCCGTTCGACGCCGGCGGGGATCGAGATCAGGCTGCGGAAGATCGGGATCATCCGGCCGAAGAACACGGCCTTGTCGCCGTGGCGAGCGAACCAGTCCTCGGTGCGGTCCAGGTCGGACAGGCGTACCAGGGGTAGGCGGTCGACGATGCGGCGCAGGCGGCCGCGGCCGAGGGCGGCGCCGAGGCCGTAGAGGGCGAGGGCGCCGACGACCGAGCCGAGCGTGGTCCACAGCAGGACCTCGGCGAGGCTGAATCGGCCGCGGCTCGCGGTGAAGCCGGCCAGCGGCAGGATTACCTCGCTGGGTAGCGGTGGGAAGAGGTTCTCGAGTGCGATGGCGATGCCTGCGCCGAGGCCGCCGAGCTGTTCCATGAGCTGGACCGCCCATCCCGCGATGCCGGTGAGTTCGGTCGAAGTGCCTGTCGTTTCCATGCTTTCGACGCTAGGAAGCGGGCGTCTGGCGATCAGTAGCGTCAACCACCCGGTCGGCGGGGTGCGACCGCAGTCGAGGGGTGGGGTTTTCCGCACCCTGGTTGCGGGGCGTGCATCCTCGTTGGCGGCGCGGAGGGTGCCTAGCGTCGAAACCTATGCGACAGAAACTATTTCGTGCCTCTGTGGTCGTTCTGGGCACTCTGCTGCTGGCCGCCACCGTCCTCGTGGCGGCGCGCTGGCGGGTCGTCGGGGACACCGTCGAGGCCAGTGCGCGCTGGAACGACACCGACGTGGTGCTGCGGGTCTCCGACGGGGAGCGACAGCGCCAGTGGCAGTACGGCGGCAGCGGGCAGTCCACGCCGGACCCACACAGCCGATTCCGGATCGGCAGCATCACCAAGACCTTCGTCGCGACCGTGGTGCTGCAGCTGGTCGACGAAGGCAAAGTCGACCTGGACGGCTCGATCGCCACACAGCTACCCGACCCGATTCCGGGTGGAGACCGGATCACGGTGCGCCAGTTGATGAATCACACCAGCGGGCTCTACGACTACATGAAGGAAACCGGCATGTCGACGAACCGGTGGCGTGGGAACGATCGGTTTCGCAGTCACGCACCCCGCGATCTGCTCGCCGCCGCGATGCGCCACGACCCGTATTTCGCGCCGGGCGCCCGCTTCCGGTATTCGAACACCAACTACATCGCGCTCGGCCTGCTCATCGAGCACGTGACCAGGCACCGCTACGGCGACGAGATCCGCGACCGCATCCTCACTCCCCTGCGGTTGACCGCCACCACCATTCCCGGCAACGACCCCCGTATCCCCACACCCGCCCTCACCGCACACCGCGACATCGACGGCGTGGGCCGGGTGGATGTCACCGAGATGAACCCGTCGCTGGACTGGGCCGCGGGCGAAATGATCTCCACCACAGCCGATCTCGACGCGTTCTTCGCCGCGTTGCTTGCTGGCCGGCTGATCAGCCCCGCCTCGCTGGACCGGATGCGCGAGACCGTCCCGATGGGCATGGGCTTCCACTACGGCCTCGGCCTGCAGCGTTTCACCCCACCGTGCGGTGCCGACCTGTGGGGGCACGGCGGTGAGCTGCTCGGCTACGTCTCGTATGCGTTCCGGTCGACCGACGGCCGTTCGCTGACGATGGTCCACGGGTCGGCCGCTTCGTCGGCCACGTTGTCGCTGTTCGCCCCAGTCACAGCGACGTACTGCCTCGCCTGATCGTGAGGCGCGACCCACGGAAACGACGAGGCCAGGGCAGCATTTCGCCACCCCGGCCTGTCGCGTTGTCGTCAGCCCTGCAGGAAGGCGAACTCCTCCTGCAGCTGAGCCATCTTGTCGCACAGCGCCGTCACCGACGGGCCCGCGTTGAGGACCTCGCGCGACACATTGGGCACCACGGCCGCCAGGTTCGCTGCCGGGACCAGGGCGCGGATGGAATCCGCTCCCCCGCCCTGCGCGCCGACACCGGGCATCAGGATCGGCCCGTTGAGGGCCGACAGGTCCGGCGCCTCGGTGAGGGTCGCGCCGACGACCACGCCGACGGAGCCGAAGCCGTGGCCCGCGTTGCGCGCCGCCGCCTCGTCGACCATCGTCTGCGCGATCGTGCGCCCGTCCGCCGCGGTGATCCGCTGCAGTTGCGCCCCTTCGGGATTCGACGTCGCCGCGAGGACGAACACGCCGCGGTGGTTGGCCTGTGCCAGGCTCAGCGCCGGGTCGAGCGACCCGAAACCGAGGTAGGGCGAGACCGTCACCGCGTCGGAACCGAGGGGCCCGTCACCGAGCCAGGCGTGCGCGTAGGCGTCCATGGTGGAGCCGATGTCGCCGCGCTTGGCGTCGGCCAGCACCAGGGTGCCCGAGCCGCGCAGCACCTCGATGGTGCGCTCGAGCACCGCGATACCGCCGGAACCGTAGGTCTCGAAGAACGCGACCTGCGGCTTCACCAGGGCGACGCGGCCGTCGAAGGCCTCGACGCAGATCTCGGCGAACGCCTCGAGCCCGTCGACGTCCTCGGTGAGCCCCCACGCCCGGAGCAGACCGGGGTGGGGGTCGATGCCGACGCACAGCGGGCCGAATGCCCGCATGGCGTGCTGCAACCGGTGACCGAAGCTGTGCACGTCAGCCACGCAGCACCGAGTGCAGCTGCTGCAGCGAGCGCACGCCGATGCCGCCGTTGATGCTCGCCTCGATGCCCTGCACCGCCGCGGCCGCGCCCTGCACGGTGGTGATGCACGGGATGTTCGCGCCCACCGCGGCGGTGCGGATCTCGTAGCCGTCCACGCGGGGGCCCGAGTTGCCGTAGGGGGTGTTGAACACGATGTCGATCTCACCGTCGCGGATCTGCTCGACGATCGAGGCCTGCGGCATGCCGGTCGCCGGGTCGGTGGCTTCCGGGTCGGAGTGCTTGCGCACCTGCTCGCACGGAATGCCGTTGCGGCGCAGGGTTTCCGCGGTGCCCTCGGTGGCGAGGATGCGGAAGCCCAGGTCGTGCAGGCGCTTGATCGGGAACACCATGGCGCGCTTGTCGCGGTTGGCGACGGAGACGAACACGGTGCCCTCGGTCGGCAGCGAGCCGTAGGCGGCGGCCTGGCTCTTGGCGAAGGCGGTGCCGAAGTCGGCGTCGATGCCCATGACCTCGCCGGTGGACTTCATCTCCGGCGACAGCAGCGAGTCCACGCCGGAGCCGTCGGCGCGACGGAACCGGTGGAAGGGCAGCACGGCTTCCTTCACCGCGACCGGCGCGTCCAGCGGCACGTGGCCGCCGTCGCCCTCGGGCGGCAGCATGCCTTCCTTGCGCAGCTCGGCGATGGTGGCGCCGAGCATGACGCGCGCGCAGGCCTTGGCCAGCGGCACCGCGGTCGCCTTGGAGACGAACGGCACGGTGCGGCTCGCGCGCGGGTTGGCCTCGAGCACGTAGAGGATGTCGTCCTTGAGGGCGTACTGCACGTTGAGCAGGCCCTTCACCCCGATGCCCTTGGCCAGCGCGATGGTGGAGCGGCGCACGGCCTCGATGTCGCTGCGGCCCAGGGTGATCGGGGGCAGCGCGCAGGCGGAGTCACCGGAGTGGATGCCGGCTTCCTCGATGTGCTCCATGACGCCGCCAAGGTAGACCTCCTCGCCGTCGCACAGGGCGTCGACGTCGATCTCGATGGCGTCTTCCAGGAAGCGGTCGACCAGCACCGGGTGCTCGGGGTTGAGCTCGGTGGCGCGGGAGATGTAGCCCTCGAGCGAGGTCTCGTCGTAGACGATCTCCATGCCGCGACCGCCGAGCACGTAGGACGGGCGCACCAGTACCGGGTAGCCGATCTCGGCGGCGATCTTCTTGGCCTGCTCGACCGTGGTGGCGGTGCCGTACTTGGGCGCGGGCAGTCCGGCGGCGACGAGCACGTCACCGAATTCGCCGCGGTCCTCGGCCAGGTCGATCGCGGCCGCGGAGGTACCGACGACCGGCACGCCGGCGTCGGTGAGCCGCTGCGCCAGGCTCAGCGGGGTCTGGCCGCCGAGCTGCACGATCACACCGGCGACGGTGCCCGACTCGGTCTCCGCGTGGTACACCTCGAGGACGTCCTCGAAGGTGAGCGGCTCGAAGTAGAGGCGATCGGCGGTGTCGTAGTCGGTGGAGACGGTCTCGGGGTTGCAGTTGACCATGACGGTCTCGTAGCCCGCGGCCGACAGAGTCTGCGCCGCATGGACACACGAGTAGTCGAACTCGATGCCCTGGCCGATGCGGTTGGGGCCCGAACCCAGGATGATCACCTTGTCGCGCTCACGCTGCGGTGCCACCTCGGACTCCGCGCCGGGATCCAGCTCGTAGGAGCTGTAGTGGTACGGCGTCTTGGCCTCGAACTCCGCGGCACAGGTGTCGACGGTCTTGTAGACCGGGCGCACGCCGAGGCGGTGGCGCAGCGAGCGCACCCCGGCCTCGCCCGCGAGCTCGGGCCGCAGCGCGGCGAGCTGACGGTCGGACAGGCCGTAGTGCTTGGCGCGGCGCAGCAGGTCCTCGTCGAGCACCGGCGCGTCGAGGACTTCCTGGCGCAGCGTGACCAGTCCGGCGACCTCGGCGACGAACCACGGATCCACACCGGAGGCCAGCGCGGTCTCCTCGATGCTCGCGCCGAGGCGCAGGGCCCGCTCGACCTGGTAGATGCGGCCTTCGGTGGGCACGCGCAGGTCGGCGAGGATGGCCTCGATCGCCTCGCGCACCGATGCCGGATCGCTCGGATCGGCAGGCGCCCACTGACCGTCGTCGGTGGTCCAGAAGCTGGCGGCCTTGGTCTCGAGCGAGCGCAGCACCTTGCCGAGCGCCTCGGAGAAGTTGCGGCCCATCGACATCGCCTCGCCCACCGACTTCATGGTGGTGGTCAGCGTCGCGTCGGCGCCTGGGAACTTCTCGAACGCGAACCGCGGCGCCTTGACGACGACGTAGTCCAGGGTCGGCTCGAAGCAGGCCGGGGTCTCGCCGGTGATGTCGTTGACGATCTCGTCGAGGGTGTAGCCGATGGCCAGCTTGGCGGCGATCTTGGCGATCGGGAAGCCGGTGGCCTTCGACGCCAGCGCCGAGGAGCGCGAGACGCGCGGGTTCATCTCGATGACGATCAGGCGACCGTCCTTCGGGTCGACCGCGAACTGGATGTTGCAGCCGCCGGTGTCGACGCCGACCTCGCGCAGGATGGCGATGCCCAGATCGCGCATCTTCTGGTATTCGCGGTCGGTGAGCGTCATCGCGGGGGCGACGGTGACCGAGTCACCGGTGTGCACGCCCATCGGGTCGACGTTCTCGATGGAGCAGACGATCACGACATTGTCGCGGCCGTCGCGCATGAGCTCGAGCTCGAATTCCTTCCAGCCGAGGATGGACTCCTCGATCAGGACGTTCGCGGTCGGCGAGGCGGCCAGGCCACCACCGGCGATGCGGTCGAGGTCCTCGTTGTTGTAGGCCATGCCGGAACCGAGGCCACCCATGGTGAACGACGGGCGAACCACGACCGGGAAGCCGAGTTCGGCGACGGTGTCGCGGACCTCGTCCATGGTGTAACAGACACGGCTGCGGGCACTCTCGCCGCCGACCTTGGCGACGATGTCCTTGAACTTCTGCCGGTCCTCACCACGCTGGATGGCTTCGAAGTCGGCGCCGATCAGCTCGACGTTGTACTTCTCCAGCACTCCGCGCTCGTGCAGCGCGACCGCGGTGTTGAGCGCGGTCTGCCCACCGAGGGTGGCCAGGATGGCGTCGGGGCGTTCCTTGTCGATGACCTTCTCGACGAACTCCGGGGTGATCGGCTCCACGTAGGTGGAGTCGGCGAACTCGGGGTCGGTCATGATGGTCGCCGGGTTGGAGTTCACCAGCGATACGCGCAGTCCCTCGGACCGCAGCACCCGGCACGCCTGGGTACCGGAGTAGTCGAATTCGCACGCCTGGCCGATGACGATCGGGCCAGAGCCGATCACCAGGATGTGCTTCAGATCCTCGCGGCGAGGCATCAGGCTCCTTCCATGAGACCGGCGAAACGGTCGAACAGATATGCGGCGTCGTGCGGGCCTGCGGCGGCCTCGGGGTGGTACTGCACCGAGAAGGCGCGACCGTCGAGCAGTCGCACACCCTCGACGGTGCCGTCGTTGGCGCAGATGTGGGAAACCTCGGCCTTGCCGAACGGGGTGTCGAACACCTCGCCCTTCTCGCCTTCCAGCGCGAAGCCGTGGTTCTGCGCGGTGATGGAGATGCGGCCGGTGCCCTCTTCGACCACCGGGATGTTGATGCCGCGGTGACCGAACTTCATCTTGTAGGTGTTACGGCCCAGTGCCCGGCCCAGGATCTGGTTGCCGAAGCAGATGCCGAACAGCGGGATCCCGCGCTCGAGCACACCCTGGGTCAGCGCGATCGCGCCGGTCTGGGTGGCCGGGTCGCCGGGGCCGTTCGACAGGAACACGCCGTTGGGGTTCAGCGCCAGGATGTCGTCGAGGGAGGTGTTCGACGGCACCACGTGGGTGCGCACGCCGCGCTCGGCGAACATGCGCGGGGTGTTGGTCTTGATGCCCAGGTCGACCGCGACGACGGTGAAGCGGTGGTCACCCACCGGCTCGATCGTGTACATGCCGTCGGTGCTGACCTCTTCGGCCAGGTCGGCGCCGAGCATGGAGGGCTGGCCGTTGACCCGGGCCAGCAGCTCGTCGTCCCCGGCGAGGGCGGCACCGGAGAAGATGCCTGCCTTCATCGAGCCGCGGGTGCGCAGGTGGCGCACGACCGCGCGGGTGTCGATGCCGGCGATGCCGACCACGTTCTGCTTGTCGAGCTGGTCCTGCAGCGTGCCGGTGGCGCGCCAGTTGGACGAGATCGGCGAGGGGTCGCGCACGGCGTAACCGGCGACCCAGATCTTGCCGGACTCGTCGTCCTCGTCGTTCCAGCCCGTGTTGCCGATCTGCGGGGCGGTGGCCACCACGATCTGGCGGTCGTAGCTGGGGTCGGTCAGGGTCTCCTGGTACCCGGTCATCGCGGTGCAGAACACCGCCTCGCCCAGGGTCTGGCCCTCGGCGCCGAAGGCGGTACCGCGGAACACGCGGCCGTCCTCCAGCACGAGGGCTGCCTTTGTCTTCGTCATTCGTCGTCTCCCGTCCTCGCCCTGGTCACGTCCGCTGTCCATGCCGGGTACACCGTCTTGTCGTCGCCGCGGAAACCGGTATCGATCTCGGTTCCGGTCGGCAGTGTCCAGCGAATTACCAGCACACCATTCTCTGTCATCACCTTGCCCGCGTGTCCGCGTTCGGTGCGCACGGCCGTGACGGATTCCTGCGGAATCCAGATCGGCGTCGCCCCGTCGCGTTCGAGCAGGATTCCGCGTTCGAACCGCGTCAGTTCGGCGGTCGCCCGGAATCCCAGGTCACCGACCGCGATCCGGTCCTGCCAGCTGGGCGCGATGGTGCTGCCCAGGTAGAGGCCGGTGGTCGGTTCCAGTAGTTGCGCGCCCAGCTCGGCGGGCACCGTCGGCAGTTCGCCGATCCGTGCCTGCTGCCGCGCGGCCTTCTTCTGCCAGGCTCGGTACATCAGCCACAGGCACAGGAGGAACAGGGCCAGACACCCCAGTACCCACAGAGTTCTTTCCACGTTCCTGGCCCTCCTAGATCCCGGCAGCCTTGCCCTCGCGGGCAGTTACCCGGCCGCGCAGCACGGTGGCTGACACCTGCGCCGGGAACGTCATGTCCTCGAACGGCGTGTTGTTCGAGATGCTCGCCAGTTCGGCGCCGTGCACCGTCCACTCGGCGTCGGGGTGGATCAGCGTCAGGTTGGCCGGTTCACCGACCGCGATCGGGCGGCCGTGGTCGTCGAGGCCGACGATCGCGGCGGGCTTCTCGCTCATCACCCGGGCGACGCCGCGCCAGTCGAGCAGGCCGGGCTGGACCATCGTCTGGACGATGATCGACAGCGCGGTCTCGAGGCCGAGCATGCCGGGGCGGGCGGCGGCGAACTCGCAGCACTTGTCCTGCTCGGCGTGCGGGGCGTGGTCGGTGGCGACGCAGTCGATGACGCCGTCGGCCAGTGCTTGACGCAGGGCGGCGACGTCGGCGGACTCGCGCAGCGGCGGGTTCACCTTGTTGACCGCGTCGTAGGTCTCCAGGCGCGAGTCGTCGAGCAGCAGGTGGTGCGGGGTGACCTCGGCGGTGATCGAGATGCCCTGGGACTTGGCCCATTTCACCAGTTCGACGGTGCCCGCGGTGGAGGCGTGGCAGATGTGCACGCGGGCGCCCGCGTCGCGAGCCAGCAGCGCGTCACGCGCGACGATCGACTCCTCGGCGGCGCGCGGCCAGCCTGCCAGGCCGAGGCGGGCGGCGTTGGGGCCCTCGTGCGCGACGGCGCCCTTGGTCAGGCGCGGCTCCTCGGCGTGCTGGGCGATGAGCACGCCCAGGGAGTTCGCGTATTCGAGGGCGCGGCGCATGATCAGCGGGTCGTAGACGCAGTGGCCGTCGTCGGAGAACATCTTGACCTGGCCGACGCCCGCGGCCATGGTGCCCATCTCGGCGAGCTGCTTGCCCTCGAGTCCGACGGTGACCGCGCCGACCGGGAACACGTCGACCAGGCCGACCTCCTGGCCGCGCCGCCACACGTGATCGGTGATGACATGCGAGTCGGCGACCGGGTTGGTGTTGGCCATCGCGAACACCGCGGTGTAGCCGCCGAGTGCGGCTGCGGCCGAACCGGTTTCGATGGTCTCGGTGTCTTCGCGGCCCGGCTCGCGCAGGTGGGTGTGCAGGTCGACGAAGCCGGGCAGCAGGATCTGGCCGTCGCCGTCGATCATCTCCGCGTCGGCCGACGCCTCGATGCCGGTGCCGATCTCGGCGATGACGGTGCCACGCACCAGCACGTCGACCGGCTCGCCCTCACCGTAAGGCCGGACATTCTTGATCAGCAGTTCACTCACGCTGTCTCCTTCTGGCGTGCTCGGGCGCCCTGCGTGGTTACACAGGCTGCCGCCTCCGGGCGCTGACCGCTCACGCCGCCACCTCCTGGGTGCCGACGAGCAGCCGGAACAACACGGCCATCCGCATGTGCACTCCGTTCGTCACCTGTTGCAGGACTGCCGCTTTCGGTGAATCGGCGACCGCCGAGGCGATTTCCATGCCGCGCAGCATGGGACCGGGATGCAGCACCACCGCGTCGTCGCCGAGCACGCCGAGCCTGCGCTCGGACAGTCCGTAATTGATCGAGTACTCGCGGGCCGACGGGAAGAATCCGCCGTTCATCCGCTCGGCCTGCACCCGCAGCATCATGACCGCGTCCGCGCCGGGCAGTTCGGCGTCGAGCGAGGTCGCGACCCGGCAGGGCCAGCTGTCCACGCCTACCGGCAGCAGGGTGCGCGGCGCGACCAGCACCACTTCGGCGCCGAGCGTGTCGAGCAGGAAGACGTTCGAGCGGGCGACCCGGCTGTGCAGGATGTCGCCGACCAGCACGATCCGCTTGCCCTCGATGTCGCCGAGACGCTGACGCAGGGTCAGCGCGTCGAGCAGCGCCTGGGTGGGGTGCTGGTGGGTGCCGTCACCGGCGTTGATGATCGAGGGCGCGGCGCGGTTCTCCTCGCGCGCCCACTGTTCCATCCAGCGCGCGATCTGGTGCGCGGCGCCGGAGGCCGGGTGCCGCACGATCAGTGCGTCGGCGCCCGCCGCGTGCAGGGTCAGCGCGGTGTCGCGCAGCGATTCGCCCTTGGAGACCGAGGAGCTCGAGGCGCTGACGTTGATCACGTCGGCGCTCATCCACTTGCCGGCGACCTCGAAGGACACCCGGGTGCGGGTGGAGTTCTCGTAGAACACCGTCATCACGGTGCGGCCGCGCAGGGTCGGCAGCTTCTTCACCTCGCGGCCGAGCAGGGCCTGTTCGAAGCGCTCGGCTTCGTCGAGGAGTTCGGTGGCGGTGGCCCGGTCGAGATCGGCGACCGTCAACAAATGTTTCACGCCTGCGCCTCCTGGTGCAGATACACACCGTCGTGTCCGTCGTGTTCGGTGAGCAGGACCGAGATGTCCTCGGCGCGCGAGGTCGGGACGTTCTTGCCCACGTAGTCGGCGCGGATCGGCAGTTCTCGGTGGCCGCGGTCGATCAGCACCGCCAGCTGCACCGCGCGGGGGCGGCCCAGGTCACGCAGGCCGTCGAGGGCCGAGCGGACGGTGCGGCCGGAGAACAGCACGTCGTCGACGAGGACGACCAGGGCGTTCTCGATACCGCCGTCGGGCACCGAGGTGCGCTCGAGCGGGCGGTGCGGACGGCTGCGCAGGTCGTCGCGGTAGAGGGTGATGTCGAGCGAGCCCAGGGCGGGCCGCACGCCGGAGAATTCCTCGATCTTGGCGGCGAGCCGGTTGGCCAGAGTGGTGCCGCGGGTCGGGATGCCCATGAGAACCACCCGCGGTGCGTCGGCGTCGCCGGAATCCAGGGCGGTCTTCTCGATGATCTGATGCGCGATGCGCGCGACGGTCCGGTTCACGTCCGACGGCGACAACAGCTCGCGCCCGGCTGCCACCCACTCGGGAGTGTGCCGCTGCGATGTTTCGCTCACCTGTCCACCTCGCTGGCGCTCGGCGGACAGGTGCGCGATGCGCGCTGCGTTGCTGGTTCGCTCGCACGCTCGCTCACGCCGGTTTTGGCCGCCCGTTCGGGCACAGCCATGCCGACCTCCTTCCCCGCCTCACCGGACGGTCCGTTAAAGGATGCCTAACTCGCGCTCCACCCTATCAGCGTCCGAACCCACCTTTGACCAGGTCGTCGCGCTTGTGAGCGCCGCCACGGGGTCCGCGCGGACGGCGCGCCTGCGTCCACGATCACACTCTGACCGAAAGTCCTGCGAGCGCGGGGGTTTGACCACCGGACCGGGTCATACGCCATTGCCGCCGCTGTCCGGCACGTGACGGCATTCACGTGCGGATCCGACCCGAACCCGGCGGCTTCGTCGACCACCGAGTATTCGGTTGCGGGCATGACGGGCACCGGGTGCAATCGGCGGTATGGCATCGGAGGCGTTGGCAGGGCGGGTCGCCGTGGTGACCGGCGTGAGCCGCCGGAACGGGATCGGGTTCGCGGTCGCACAGCGACTGGCAGCACAGGGTGCCGCGTTGTTTCTTACGCACTGGGCTCCGCACGACGCACAGCAGCCGTGGGGCGCCGAGGACCCGGCGGCATTGTGCCGCGAGCTCGGAGCAGTGACGCGGGTCGCGGACATCGCCGTCGACCTGGCTGAACCGGCGGCCGCGGAGCGGGTGATCACCGAGGCGGCCGGCATCTTCGGACAGGTCGACATTCTCGTCGCCAACCACGCACGCAGTGGTAGTGACGGGAGCCTGTTCGACGTCGATGCGGGGATGCTCGACGGGCACTGGGCGGTCGACGCCCGGTCGGTGCTGCTGCTGACCCAGGCGTTCGCACGCAGCTACCGCAGCGAGGCCGGTCCGGTAGGTGACCGTGGCCGGGTGATCTGGATGACCTCGGGGCAGCACCTCGGTCCGATGCGGACGGAAATCGCCTATGCCGCGGCGAAATCGGTGCTGGCGGGCCTCACTGCCACGGTCGCCGACGAACTGATCGAGCGCGGAATCGTGCTCAACACGGTCAACCCGGGCCCGGTGGACACCGGGTATCTGACGGCGGCGACAACGGATCGGGATCTCGGCGTCGTCGAGGAGGTCCGGGCCGCGTTCCCGCGCGGCCGGGTGGGAGCTCCCGATGACCCGGCCCGGTTGATCGCATGGCTGGCGTCCGACGAAGCGCGCTGGGTGGTCGGGCAGGTGATCGACTCGGAAGGCGGATTCCGGCGTTCCCGCTGGTGACTCGCTTGTCGGCCATCGGAGCGCCGACTACACTGTGATGCGCACCACAGCCGGTAGCGCGGAGGTGGTGTGGCCGTTGAGCGTGAGTGTGGTCCGATCGGAGCGCCGGGCCGCGGAGTTTTTCGCGACCCCCTCTCATGAGCCGGGCCCCTCAGTCGCTCCTCTCCTGCTCGGCCGCTGGATCTGGAACGCGGGCGGGCGATTTCGCGGGATCTTGGCGTACCTTTCGGCAAGGAGATGACGTTATGGCTGTTGCCGTCGAACTCGATTTCACCGGCGCGACGATGGAGCAGTATGACCAGGTCTTGGAGAAGATGGGGTTCACGCACGGGGGGACCGGCGGGCCGGGGTTGATCTTTCATCTGGCCAGGAAGACCGATGACGGGTTTCATGTCACCGATGTGTGGGAGTCGGCGGGGCAGTTCCAGGAGTTCGCCCAGACCACCATCGGGCCGCTGACCAAAGAGGTCGGTTTGACCGCCGAACCCACCGTCACCATCCACGAGATCCACAACTATCTGACTCAGGGGAGCTGAGGCGACCGCCGGCCGTGGGGAGCTCTCACGGCCGACCGTCAGTCCGGTCCGCTCCGCGATTTCCCCGATCGTGAACAGCGAGTCGTCGTCCATGTCGCTCAGCGTGCCGTCTCCCCTCGGAGGAGAAGCAAGCCCGGATCGTCGACGACGATGCGCACGCCCGCGCCGAGCAGGTCGGCGGCGGTCAGGCCGAACATCGCGTGGAAGGTGTCGCTGAAATGAGAAGGGCTGGCGAACCCGGCGGCAGCCGACGCGGTGGTGAGGTCGGCGCCGTCGGCGACCGCCCGGCCGACGGCGAGCATGCGCGCCCACACCCGGTAGCGCCGGAAGGTGGTGCCCGCCTGGGCGGAGAACAGGTGCAGCAGGCGGGATTTCGACAGGTGGACGGCGGCGGCGAGCTGATCGGCGGAGATCGCGGCGGCCGGATCGGCACACAGGATGGCCGTCGCGGCGGCGATCCTGGGGTCGATGTCGGGCCTGCCCGCGCCGCACACGAGATCGAGGAGAGCGGCGGGCGCGGAGTCGTCGGCACGGCGGATCAGTGTGGCCTCGTCGACGTGTTCGACGCCGAAACCCCCTGTCTGTTCGAGCATCCGGTCCCGGCAGGCGGCGGCGCGTGGTGAGCCGGAGTCGAGGTAGCAGAACAGCATGCGCCCGTCGGCGACGATCCGGTGCGGGGTGCGCGGCGGGACCAGCACACTGCGGACCGTCCGGGCGCCGAGCGCGTCGGCGTGCACCGTGAACGGGGTGTCGAGCCCGACCGCCAGGCAGGCGACGGACCCGGAATGCCGGTCCAGTCGCAGCGACGGGCCGAGGTAGATGGCGTGCCCTGCCCCCAACCACACCGTCGCCGGGGTACTGCACGTTTCCGGAAGTGGCGCACTGCCCATGCCAGCAATGCTTGCACGACAGGTGTCGAACAAAGGAGGGGACGTGGTCGGAGAAATTGTCGGCACGGTGCTGCTGGTGGGTGTGGGTCTGGTGCATGTGGTGCCGGGCGTGGTGGCGTTGGCGCCGGGGCGCGCGGCGGCGGTCTACGGCACGGCGATCACGAACCGGGATCTCGAGCTGTTGCTGCGACACCGTGCGGTCTTGCTCGCGCTGGTCGGGATCGGATTGATCGTCGGCGCATTCGTGCCGCCGGTGCGAGCGGTGACCGTCGCGGCCGGGATCATCAGCACCAGTTCGTTTCTCGTGCTCGCCGCCGTGGTGGGACTCGGTGATCTCGGCGCCCCGACGAAGCGGGTGGCACGGATCGACGTGGGTGCTCTTGCCGCACTGGTCGCCGCCGCCGTTGTGTTCGGCTTCGCCGGGTGACATGCCCGAGCGGTGGCCCAGCCCGCCGGTCAAAGGTGAGCGGGCCACCACTGCCGGGGCCTTCCTTGCTCAGCGGGCCGCGAAATCCGGCACTGCGACCGCAGCGACACGGACTACCCGGCCTGGTCCACGACTGCTGGCTGCCCACGCGATCATCGCCGCGAGCGTCGTCTACGAACTCCGCTGCGACAGTCGTAGCGACCACGCGCTGACCACTTCCTTGACAACCCAACGAGATCATCACTGTGACAGTTAATTCGGCGCACTACCCCCAGGTCGCGGTGTCGGGGTCGACGCCGTGCGCTCGCGCGTTGGCATCGATGAGCGCACTCAGCCAGGCGGTCAGTCCCGGTTCGATCGCGTCGTAGAACGCGGTGTAGTCCGGGTCGGTCACGTAGCGCCGCCCGAGGCACACCTGCATTTCGTGGGTGCAGTCGAAGTAGACCGCGATCGAGGCGCGATGCCGTTCGGCGAGCGCGTCGGCGCGGGGGCTGCCTGGGGTGACGCCCGCGCGCAGGGCCGCGGCCAAGTCGGCGTGCAGGGCGGCGGTGTCGTCGGTGATGCGCTGCCACTCCCCCGCCGACCTGGCCGCGGCGCGTTCGGCGTACTGGGCCCACTGCGGGGTGTCACCCCACTGTTCGCGAGCCTCCTCGACCCAGGACGACTGCCAGTCCGCGCCGAAGATCGCGACCTGATCCTGTGCGGACAGCAGGATCCCGGACTCCCTCGCCTCGATCATCCGATCCATGGCCGCGGTCATCCGCTGCAGGCGCAGGGTCTTGGCGTGCAATGCCTCCCGTTGGCGGCGCAGCGTGGCCATGGCGTCCGCGGCGGGCGCGTCCAGCAGTTCGCCGATCTCGTCCAGTGCCACGCCCAGTTCCCGGTAGACGAGGACGCGCTGGGCGCGGGCCAGGTCGGCCGCCGTGTACAGGCGATAGCCTGCGGGGGTGCGGTCGGACGGGTGCACCAGCCCGACCGCGTCCCAGTGGTGCAGCGTGCGCGTCGTGACGCCGAGCAGTTCGGCCGCGGCGCCGACGGTGAGCGGTTCGGACACGGCATCCAGTGTGCCGTGCCCGATGACCGTCACTGCTCGGGCGCCTCGATGCCGATCGAGCGCAGGTGCGCGGCCTCCGGGCTGTCGGGGTCCCATGGCCGCGCGGCCGTCATGACGACCCGGATGTTCTCCGGGGTGCGGACTTCCAGTTCGATCGTGTTCCACGGCATGAGCCGCGGACCGGTCGTGCAGCCGGGTGACACCGCTTCGCAGGCGGCGGCGATCGCGTCGATCTCGCTGAGTACGCAGGAGAAGCTCACTGTCATGGCGGGTGTGTCGTCGTACTGTTCGCCCGAGACGAGCAGGACATCCTGAAAGGCCCAGCGACGCAGATGGGTCAGCTGACCGGGGATGGAGAACAGGTCGACGAAGCCGAGGGCCCGGACCCAGAAGTCCGTCGACACGGTCAGATCGGCCGACGGCACGGTGACGAACATCGGCATGCCGTAGATGCCGCGGAACGGTTCGGGAGCCACGGCATCGGGGCCGGGAACGGGGACCGGGCTGATCTCGAAAGCGGGAAACGGTGTGTTCATACGGGCATCGTCGGCCCTCACGCAACGTGAGGGTCAAGCCGTCGCACCGTCGCCCGCCCTACAGCGACGCGGGCGGTTCCGGTCCGGGCTGGTTGAATCGAGCATTGTGAATCGAGCGTCTCGACAGTGACATCGACCACCGCCCCGGCGGTGTCACAAACCGGCGGGGAGCGGCGTCTGATGAGCGACCGAATGCCGACAGACAGGAATCACCCGTGAGCATGGACTCCGCCACCGAGGCCTTCGTCGCCCACCGCAATCTGCTCTTCACCGTCGCCTACGAGATGCTCGGCTCGGCCGCCGACGCCGAGGACGTCCTGCAGGAGACGTGGCTGCGCTGGGTCGACGTCGACCAGGCCGAGATCCGCGACCAGCGCGCGTACCTGGTCCGGATCACCACCCGCCAGTCGCTGACCCGGCTGCGCACGCTCGGCAGGCGCAAGGAGACCTACGTCGGACCGTGGCTGCCCGAGCCGCTGCTCACCACGCCGGATATCGCCGAGGATGTCGAGCTCGCCGACAGCGTGTCGATGGCGATGATGCTGGTCCTCGAGACGCTGGCGCCGGTCGAGCGCGCGGTGTTCGTCCTGCGCGAGGTGTTCGACCTGGCCTACGACGAGATCGCCGCCGCCGTCGACAAGACCCCGGCCGCGGTGCGCCAGATCGCGCATCGGGCGCGGGCCCATGTCGCCGCGCGCAGGCCGCGCGGTGTGGTGTCCTCGGCGGAGAGCAAGCACGCGCTCGAGGCTTTCGGGCGCGCGGTCGAGACCGGTGATCTGCAGGGCCTGCTCGATCTGCTCGCGCCCGACATCGTGCTGCTCGCCGACGGCGGCGGTGTGGTCAAGGCCGTGGTGCGCCCGATCGTCGGGGGGGGGCGGGGGGGGCCCCGGGCGGGGGGGCTGGGGGCGGCCCGGGGGGGGGGCCGGGTTCGGAGGAATGCGTTGTCTATAAAGCGGCGAGCCGCCACGGGCGAAGGGAGAACGGGTGC
>NZ_JBHXMY010000072.1:0-16760 GCF_042720195.1 Nocardia sp. NPDC058497
TCACCACACCACACTCACCCTAATCCTCTCAACCCCCACGCGCGGCGGCCCGCCCCCCCCCCCGCGCCCCCCCCCACCGTCGTGTTCCAGGCAGGTCAGCCGATGATCAGGCCCGTGCAGAAGATGTTGTGCTCGCTGCTGATGCCGAGCAGCGCGCACATCACCGAATTGAAGGCCGTCGACGACCCTGCGTCAGGGGGGAGGGTTGGGTTGCCGGGCTGCGCGGACGCGGTGCCGCAGGCAAAAGCGGCGGTGATGGCCAGCGTGGCGGCGGTGGTGCGAACGATCTTTCTCATGGCGAAAATCCTCATCGGTGGCGAGGGTGCGGACCAGACCGCAGTTCTGGGGGTGAGCGCACCGCTCGATCGGGGGCGGATCGGCCGGTGTCAGCCGAGGCCCGGTGTCGCAGATCGTGGGGCGGTTCCCGTTGCTCAGCGACAGCAGGCCGCAGAAGAGCAGGCCCGCGGCCTGGGACGAGCCCACCGTGGCCGGTCCGGGCGGCACTCACCAGACCGGAGAAATCGGGGCGTGAACGGCGACGGCCCGCCGATCGGGGGATCGACGGGCCGCGGGGAATCCGACGATCAGATCAGCAGCAGGCAGACCGGCAGGGGGATGACGGCTTCCAGGAGCGCGCAGGCGGCCAGTTCGGCGGCCGAGCCCGCGGCGGCGGAGCCGGCCTCGGCGGAGCCGCTGAGCAGGGCGGCCGAGCCGGAGTGGTGGCCGCGGCCGACGGGATCGATCGCGGGCGCGGCGGTCGCGACACCGGAGCCTGTGAGGGCGATGCCGAGCGCGGTGGCGGCCACGGCGGCGCGGAGGACGGTTCGGTGGGGCATGGTGACTCCTGGATCGAGCGGCCCGGCGGGGGTCCGGGGTGGTGAGTGCCCCCCGACAGCCCGGACGGAACCGATCTGCCGAGGACTTTGGAATGAGATCACTTCACACCGGATCGAGTGGGTGAAACGGGGAATCCCGTCCCCGCGTGCCCGGCGCGTCGGACGACACAGCACTCGGGCGCTCGGCTCGCTGGACGCCCGCCGAATCGCGCCGGGTAATCTCACCGCTCATGGGCGTACTGATTGCGGTGGAAGGCCTCGACGGCGCCGGTAAACGGACGTTGATCGACGGATTGATCGCCGAATTGTCCGCCAAGGGATTGCGGGCGGGTAGTTTGGCCTTTCCGCAATACGGTCGATCGATCCACGCGGATCTGGCCGCCGAGGCGCTGCGCGGTGGGCACGGCGACCTGGCCGGCTCGATCAACGCGATGGCGATCATGTTCGCCCTCGACCGGGCCGCGGCGAACGTGGAACTGTCGAACCTGTTGGACGCCAATGACATCGTCATCCTGGACCGCTGGGTGGCCTCCAACGCCGCGTACTCGGCGGCTCGCGCCGAACAGGACGCCGACGGCGAAATCGTCGCCTGGGTGGGCGATCTGGAGTTCGGCAGGCTGGGGCTGCCCGCCCCCGAGCTGACCGTGCTGATCGACATTCCCACCGAGGTCGCGGCCGAACGTGCCCGTCGCCGTGGCGAACTCGACCAGACCCGGGCGCTGGACGCCTACGAGCGGGACGGCGGTCTGCAGCGGCGCACCGGCGAGGTCTATCGTGAGCTGGCCGACCGTGACTGGTTCGGTCGATGGTGGACATACCGATCCGATGACGATAGGCCTGCCCTACTCACCCTCTGCTCGGAAATCTTTGCCGGATAAGGTTGGATATGCGACGGGTTCACACCATTAATGGCGTGGCGGCCCGATCCTGGCCTGGGAGATGACAACATAGGACTATGAAGCCCAAGATTCTGGTCGTCGACGACGATATGGCACTCGCTGAGATGCTGACCATCGTCTTGCGCGGGGAAGGGTTCGACCCGCACGTGGTCGGCGACGGCACGCAGGCCCTGTCGGCGGTGCGGGAGATCCGCCCCGACCTGGTGTTGCTGGACCTGATGCTGCCCGGCATGAACGGCATCGACGTATGCCGTGTGCTGCGGGCCGATTCCGGCGTTCCGATCGTGATGCTCACCGCCAAGACCGACACGGTCGATGTGGTGCTCGGTCTGGAGTCCGGCGCGGACGATTACATCGTCAAGCCGTTCAAGCCGAAGGAACTCGTCGCCCGCGTGCGCGCGCGTCTGCGCCGTACCGAGGACGAGCCCGCCGAGCTGCTCTCCATCGCCGACATCGTCATCGATGTGCCCGCGCACAAGGTGACGCGCGGCGGTGCGCAGATCTCGCTCACCCCGCTCGAGTTCGACCTGCTGGTCGCGCTCGCGCGCAAGCCGCGGCAGGTGTTCACCCGCGAGGTGCTGCTCGAGCAGGTCTGGGGATACCGGCACGCCGCCGATACCCGCCTGGTCAACGTGCACGTGCAGCGACTACGCGCCAAGGTCGAGAAGGATCCGGAGAACCCGGAGATCGTGCTGACCGTCCGCGGTGTCGGCTACAAGGCCGGACCGCCGTGATCGGTACCTGTGAGGCGCCGCTGTGACCGACGGTCGACCTGCCGGTACAGCGTCAGCGCCTCCAGCGCACGGACGTGCGCAAACCTTCGTCACGCAGGTGCGGCGATGGGCGGATCCCGTCATGGCCTGGTTCCAGGCTGTCGGGACCGCGCTGGGCCATCTGTGGCGCCGATCGCTGCAGCTGCGTGTCATCGTGTCCACGCTGACCCTCTCGCTCATCGTGATCACGATCCTCGGTGTCGTGCTGACCGGTCAGATCACCGACCGGCTGCTCGAGGCCAAGATCAACGCGGCGGTCGAGGAGATGGATCGTGCCCGCAGCACGATCGAGAACATTCTCTCCGGCGTCCACGACGCGAACAGCCAGCAGCAGCAGCTCGCCGACGCGCGCGCCGCGCTGTCCAGCCGTGGCGGCACCGGCCAGTCCACGGGTGCCGCCGGTAGTTTCGACTCGGCGCTGGCGATGGTCGGCGGCACCCCGCCGCAGGAGATCACCACCGATCTCATCTCGGAGGTGCCGCCCGAGCTGCGCCGGTTCGTCCAGCGCAACCAGGTCTCCTACCAGTTCACGACGGTCGCCGACCCGGACGGCTATCGCGGGCGCGCGCTGATCATCGGCAGCCCGAGCGCCGAGATCGCGACACTGGAGATCTACCTGATCTTCCCGCTGGCCAGCGAGGAATCGAGCCTGTCGCTGATGCGCGGCACGATGCTCATCGGTGGCGTCGTGCTGCTGGTGCTGCTCGCCGCGATCACCGCACTGGTCACCAGGCAGGTGGTGCTGCCGATCCGGTCGGCCGCGCGGATCGCGGGCCGATTCGCCGACGGCAGGCTCAAGGAACGCATGCTCGTGCGCGGCGAGGACGACATGGCCAGGCTCGCGCAGGCGTTCAACGAGATGGCCGAGAGCCTGTCGAACCAGATCACCCAGCTCGAGGAGTTCGGCAACCTGCAACGCCGGTTCACCTCCGACGTCAGCCACGAGCTGCGCACCCCGCTCACCACGGTGCGCATGGCCGCCGACCTCATCCACGGCTCGAGCGACGATCTCGATCCGGCGCTGGCCCGCAGCTCCGAACTGCTGGTCAACGAACTGGACCGGTTCGAGGGCCTGCTCAACGACCTGCTCGAGATCTCCCGCCACGACGCCGGTGTTGCCGAGCTGCAGGTGGAATCGCTGGACGTGCGGATGTGCGCGCGGGCCGCGATCTCCACGGTCCGCCACCTGGCCAAGGAAGCCGGGGTCGAGGTGGTCATCGACCTGCCGGAGGAACCGGTCGTCGCCGAGGTCGACCCGCGGCGCGTCGAGCGGGTGCTGCGCAACCTGCTCGCCAACGCCATCGACCACAGCGAGGGCAAGCCGGTGCTGATCCGGATGCGCGGCGACGCCGAGGCCAACGCGGTCGCGACCGTCGTGCGCGACCAGGGCATCGGGCTGCGGCCGGGCGAGGAGAAGCTGGTGTTCAACCGGTTCTGGCGCTCCGACCCGTCCCGGGTGCGCCGCTCGGGCGGCACCGGCCTCGGCCTGTCGATCAGCGTCGAGGACGCCAACCTGCACGAGGGCAGACTGGAGGCCTGGGGCGATCCCGGCGTCGGCGCCAGCTTCCGGCTGCTGCTGCCGATGGTGCGCGGCCGCAAGCTGGGTGCGAGCCCGCTCGCGCTGGAACCGATGCTGCGCAAGGTGCCGCCGCTGCCCGAGACCGGCCCGGGCGACGAACCGGAGGTGGTTGCCGACCCGGAGCCGGGCGAGCCGTCCGCCGACGCGCCGGAATCCGGCGCCGAGCCGACCGAGGAGGCGCGCCCCGAGACCAACGGGCGCGCGGCGACCGAAGCCGACGACGAGGAGCCGATGTCCACCGAGACCGGAGACCGACAGTCATGACGAACGCGGGTGGTGATCGCCTGCGGCGGCGTGGCGCCGCGCTGCCGGCGGCTGTCCTGGCCTGCCTGCTGGTCCTCACCGGCTGCGCCAGCCTGCCGGAGTCCTCGGCGCCCCAGGCGCTGGGCACCATCAACCGCGCCCCGACCTCGGAGGGCCCGACACCGCCGATCTCCGGCCGCGACCCCGATCTGCTGCTGAGCGATTTCCTCACCGCCAGCGCGGATCCGGCCAACCGGCACGCGGCGGCCCGGCTGTACATGGCCGCCGACACCGCGGGCGAATGGAACGACGAGGCGAACATCACCATTGTCGACCGGCCCGATATCCTGCGCGAATCGCGCTCGGACGACCAGGCCAGCTACGTCATCCGCGCCCGCAAGGTCGGCGAGCTCGCGAGCGACGGCGGCTACCGGGCCGTCGAGGGCACGCTCGAGAACAAGATCGAGATGAGCAAGATCGACGGCGAGTGGCGAATCACCGAGCTGCCCGACGGCGTCGTCATCGACTCCAGCGCGTTCGACAAGTCCTACCGCCGCTACGTCCTGCAGTACGTCGACGCGGGCAGCTCCGTGCTGGTGCCCGACCCGCGCTGGGTCTCGGTCCCGCGCGCCCAGCTGACCGAGCGGCTGATCGGCATGCTCCTCGCCGGCCCGCAGTCCACGATCGCCCCGGTGGTGCGCAACCAGCTCGCCCCGCCGATCACCGTGCGCGGCCCGATCACCAATGCCAACAACGAACCCGGCGAGGTCGGCATCGGCATCGGCGGTGTCCGCATCGACTTCGGCGGCGTCGGCGCCCTCGGACCGCGCGAACGCGAACTGCTCGCGGCGCAGGTGGTGATGACGCTGGCAGGCGCCGACATCCTCGGCCCGTATGTGCTGCTCGCCGACGGCAAACCGCTCGACGAGCGCTATGCCAACGGCTGGTCGGTCGCCGACCTCGACCAGTACAGAGCCTTCGCGCCCGGCCAGAACCGGATCGGCCTGCACGCCCTGCGCGACGGCACCCTGGTCCAGGTGACCCCGGACGGCATCGTCACGCCGGACGGATCCTTCGGCGACGCGACCAACCTGCAATCGGTCGGGATCTCCGCCGACGGCCAGTTCGTCGCCGCGGTCGCCGACACCGGCAGGCCCGCACCGGAACCCGGCCGGACCCTGCTGATCGGCAACTACGGCGGCAAGGCGTTCGCGGTCGCCGAGGGCGCCGGCATCGCCCGTCCCTCGTGGACCGCCGACGGTGGTGCGGCGTGGACCGTCGTCGACGGCGACCGTGTCATCCGCGCGGTCACCGATCGCGCGACCGGCAACGTCTCGGTGCAGGACGTCGACACCACCGCGCTGTTCGAGGGATCGGGGTCGCCGCGCCCGCCGATCAGCGAGATCATGGTCTCGCGCACCGGTGTGCGCGCGGCGCTGATCGCCGACGGGAAGGTCTACGTCGCGGTGATCGAGCGCCGCCCCGACGGCAAGTACGCGCTGACCTCCCCGCTGCCGATCGCGCTCGGCCTGAGCAGCCGCGCGGTCTCGCTGAGCTGGGTCACCGGCGACACCATCATGGTGGCGCGCGAGGGCAATGTCGACCCGGTCTTCACCGTGTCCATCGACGGCTCCCAATTCACCCCGGTGACCTCGCAGAACCTGACCCCGCCGGTCCGTGTGGTGACCGCGGCGCCCGCCACCCAGTACGTCGCAGACTCCCGCGCCGTGCTGCAGTTGCAGACCGCCGACCCGGCCCGCAACGACCGCTTCTGGCGCGAGGTGCCGGGGCTGACCGGCGAACGCGTAGTCCCGGTGCTGCCCAGCTGAGCTGTCGGTGCGCGGTGTGATACTCATCCGCTATGAGAGCCCTGCTCGATCTGGTGGTTCCGGTCCACTGCGGCGGCTGCGGCACGGCGGGCGCGGTCTGGTGCGCCTGCTGCGCGGCCGAGCTGAGCCTGGATCCGGTGCGGGTCAGGCCACGCACCGATCCCGGCGTCCCGTGCTGGGCGCTCGGCCCCTATCGCGGTCCCGCCCGACGCGCGGTGCTCGCCGCCAAGGAACGCGGCAGACGCGATCTGGCCGCACCGCTCGGCCTGGCGCTTGCCGTCGCCCTCGCCCGTTTGCGGGCCCCCGATCGGCCGCTGGTTCTCGTCCCCGCGCCTACCCGCGCCGCGGCCGCCCGGCGCCGTGGTGGCGACCCGGTGGCGCGGTCGGCGGCGGCCGCGGCGCAGTGGCTGATCGATTGCCGGATCGTGCCGCTGTTGCGGATGCGGCCCGGCGTGCGCGATTCGGTGGGCTTGACGACCTCTGAGCGCGCGCACAATCTGCGTGACAAGATCATGACCGTCGCCAGGGCGCTCGAACCCGCAGGTCTCGCGCCGAACGCCGAGGTCGTTGTGATCGACGATGTGCTCACGACAGGGGCGACCGTCACCGAATCGGTGCGCGTTCTTGGTCGAATCGGCATACGTCCGCGCGCCGTTTTGGTGACCTGCGCGGCTTGACGACGCGAAATTTGCGTGAACAGTGGCGCGCTTGCCCGTGGCGGACTAGCGTCGCGGACACACACACCGAACGACAAGTTTGGGAGGTGGCGCCGCGGACATCTGGTGCCGAGCGATTCCCGATCGGCACAGCTCAATCCCGCCGCATTCGCTCTATCGTGTGCGGCCATAATCCGGGAGGTACGCGTGACGACTTCTTCACGGGCATCAGTGCGAGATGCTGACCCTTCGGCACTGGCTGACAGTGCCCCCGACACGACCGAGAGCCCGAACGCCGAAGTGGTGGTCTCCGGTCGGAATGTCGAAGTCCCCGACCACTATCGAATCCATGTCGCGGAGAAGCTGGCTCGTCTCGAGCGCTTCGATCCGTCGATCTTCCTCTTCGATGTGGAACTGTTCCACGAACGCAACCGTCGTCAACGCAAGGCCTGTCAGCGTGTGGAGATCACCGCGCGCGGCCGTGGACCGATCGTGCGCGCGGAAGCCTGTGCAGACAGCTTCTACGCCGCGCTCGACTCGGCGACCCAGAAGATCGAGACCAGACTGCGCCGGTCCAAGGACAAGCGGCGCGTCGTGCACTACGGCGACAAGACGCCGGTTTCGGTCGCAGCGGCCACCGCCTCATTGGTGGACGATTCCCTGTTCACCCAGGCGAACGGCTCTGCCGCGCACGCCCATGCCGAGGACGCCGAAGACGAAGGCGGTCCCGGCCACATCGTGCGCACCAAGGTGCACAGCGCGACACCGATGTCGGTGGACGACGCGCTGTACCAGATGGAACTGGTCGGACACGACTTCTTCCTGTTCCACGACCGCGAGAGCGACCGGCCCTCGGTGGTCTACCGCAGACACGCCTTCGACTACGGCCTGATCAGACTGGCCTGACACCGTCACACCTCCGGGCACCCGCACCAGCGGGTGCCCGGATCGCGTTCAGCCCCCGAAGGTTTCGTGATGCACGGCCTCGGTGAGCGAGCGACCCGAGCGCCACCCGAACCGTTCCAGGTCGGGCACCTGCTGGAACTCGCGCACCGGGCCGACACACAGCCAGGCCACCGGCTTGATGCCCGCGGGCAGGTCGACCAGCTCGCGCAGGAAGTCCGGATCGTAGAACGACACCCAGCCGACGCCGACCTGCTCCGCGGTCGCCGCGAGCCACAGATTCTGGATCGCCAGCACCGTCGAGTACACCCCGGTCTCGGGCACGGTCGCCCGGCCCAGGATTTGGGGTCCGCCGCGCCGGTCGTCATGGGTGACCACGACGCCGGTGCCGCTCTCGACGATCCCGTCGATCTTGATCGGCTCGAAGGTCTCGGCCCGGTCGGCGGGCAGCGCGTCCCTGAACTCGACCCGCTTGCCCGCGACATGGTCGGCGAAGCGACGCAGGGTGCCGGCCTGCCGGACCACGACGAAGTCCCACGGCTGGGAGTTGCCGACGCTGGGCGCGCGATGGGCCGCGTCCAGAATCCGCCAGAGGGTCTCGTCGTCGACGAGCTCACCGGTGAATTCGGCGCGCACATCACGGCGCAGGCGGATCGCGTCGTAGACGCTCAACTGGTCGGCACACACGCCGACCAGTCAACCGCAGCCGGTCAGGCCGCCGAGCGGCGGGCCAGCTTGCGCCCGGCGGACAGCGCGGTCCGCAGACCACGGCGACGGCCGGTCGCCGGGTCGACGGTGGTGACGGCGTTGCCACCGAACAGCTTCTCCGACTTGGTTTCCGGGGCGTCGTCGGTGGTGTGGCGCAGGTACTTGTTGGGCAGCGACAACTTGAGGATCGTGCGCCACGACTTGAAGTACTGCACCGGCATCGACCCGGTGGTGTAGGGCAGGTCGTACTTCTCGGCCAGCTCGCGCACCCGCACGGCGATGGCGGCGTAGCGGTTGCTCGGCAGATCGGGGAACAGGTGGTGCTCGATCTGGTGGCTGAGGTTGCCGGTCATGAAGTGCATGACCGGGCCGCCGCTGATGTTGGCGCTGCCCAGCATCTGGCGCAGGTACCACTCACCCTGCGTCTCGTTCTCGATGTCGGCCTTGGTGAACTTCTCGGCGCCGTCGGGGAAGTGCCCGCAGAAGATCACCGCGTTGGTCCACACATTGCGCACCACGTTGGCGGCCATATTGGCGGTGAGGGTGGTGAGGAACGACGGGCCGGTGAGCAAGGGGAAGATCAGGTAGTCCTTGGCGGCCTGCTTACCGATCTTCTTGAGCACCAGCTTGCGGTCGGCGTCGAACTGCTGCCACTCGGGCGAGTCCTTGTCCCACTTCTTCTTGGCGACCTTGCCCAGTTCCAGATGCTGGATCGCGACGCCGTACTCGAACAGCATCTGCAGCAGCAGGTTGTAGACCGGGTTGCCCAGGTAGAACGGCATCCAGCGCTGGTCACGGGTGACGCGCAGCAGGCCGTAGCCGATGTCGTCGTCCATGCCAAGGACGTTGGTGTACTTGTGGTGCAGGAAGTTGTGGGTGATCTTCCAGTGCGCCGACGGGCCCGCGTTGTCCCATTCCCACGAGGTGGAGTGGACTTCCGGATCGTTCATCCAGTCCCACTGCCCGTGCATGACGTTGTGCCCGATCTCCATGTTCTCGATGATCTTGGCAGTGCCGAGCAGGGCGACGCCCGCCAGCCAGGCGGGCGGCAGGAAGCTGGCGAACAGCACCGTGCGGCCGCTGATCTCCAGCACTCGCTGTAGCCGGATGACATTGCGGATATATCGCGCGTCGGCGGCCCCTCGCGAAGATTCGATTTCGCGGCGGATCGCGTCGAACTCCGCACCGAGAGCTTCGACATCCGCGGCGGTGAGGTGCGCGTATTCCTTGACATCCGAGATCGCCATGGCGGCTACACTACCGTAGGTTACGAGAGCGTAGGTTGACGAATTGAGCGCTGAATTGTGTGAAGCGTCCTATTGCGAAAAAGACACCGAGATGTTAGATCACCCGCGACGGCGGGCACGCTCGCCCAGCGCCCGCTTCGCCTCGCGTAACGCCAGCTTTTCCTGCCGCGCTCGCGCCTTCAGCGTCGCTTTGGCCTCGCGCAGCACTTCCTTCTCGTGCCTGGCCTTGATCTCCAGCGACACCTTCGCGTCGTGCAGCGCCGAGCGCAGCCCGAAGCGCTTGCCCGTCTCCGGATCGACCCGCAACGCGTCCGGCAGCGAGATGCCGGCGAACTTGCGCTCCGAGGACGTCTCGGGCGCGTCGTCGGCGGTTCGCTTGAGGAACCGGTCGGGCACCGCCAGCTTGTGGATGGTCCGGAACGCCAGCAGGTACTGCTTGCCCAGCGAACCGGTGGTGTAGGGCAGGTCGTACTTGTCGCACAGTTCGCGCACCCGCACCGCGACCTCCGGGTACCGATTGCTCGGCAGGTCGGGGAACAGGTGGTGCTCGATCTGGTAGCAGAGATTGCCGCTCATGAAGGCCATCACCGGACCGGCCTTGAAATTGGCGCTGCCCAGCATCTGACGCAGGTACCACTCGCCCTGGGTCTCGCCGTCGAGCTGGGAGATCGTGAACTTCTCCGCGCCGTCGGGGAAGTGCCCGCAGAAGATCACCGCGTACGCCCACAGGTTGCGGACCAGGTTCGCGGTCGTGTTGGCCTTCAGCGTCGACTTCCACGCGGGCCCGGTCAGCGCCGGGTACAGCACGAAGTCCTTGATCACCTGACGGCCCGCCTTGCGGGCGAACTCCTTGTTGGGCTCGGACAGCAGCTGCTTCTGCGGAATCCCGGCAAGCTCCTTCTCGATCCCGAGGTCGTGCAGCGCGATGCCCCACTCGAAGGTGGCGGCCAGCAGCAGGTTCGCCGCGGGCTGTACCAGGTGCTTCGGGTGCCAGACCTCGTCGCGGGTCATCCGCAGGATGCCGAAGCCGAGATCCTCGTCCTTGCCGAGCACGTTGGTGTAGGTGTGATGGGAGTAGTTGTGCGCTCGGCGCCACTGCGCCGAGGTCCCGGTCATATCCCACTCCCAGCTGGTGGAGTGGATCTCCGGATCGTTCATCCAGTCCCACTGCCCATGGCTGACGTTGTGCCCGAGCTCCATGTTCTCGATGATCTTGGCCACCGACAGCAGCGCGGTACCGCCGAGCCACGCCCAGCGGTTACGGCTGCCGAAGAGCACCGCGCGCCCCGCCACCTCGAGTGCGCGCTGTGCGGCGATGGTGCGGCGGATGTACTTCGCGTCGCGCGCGCCGCGGGAGGTCTCCACCGAACGGCGGATCGAATCGAGTTCTTTCCCCAGTGTCTCGATGTCGGCCGCCGTGAGATGGGCGAAGGCCTGGATATCGGTGATGGCCACCGGGGTCCTCTCTGTCGGTTGGCGGCTGGTCGGTTCAGAATCGAAGCGGGCCGAGAACGTCGCGGCTGCGCCGCTGTTCTCGGCCCTGCTGCGCCGGTCGGCGCGAGGTAGGCCTGGACCAGCCGCTGCCGGCCATTCCTATGGCCGGCGCATGAGTCCGAGGGTACCTGCTGTCCGAAGCGGGCGGGAGGCTCAGATGTCGAGCGTGCAGTCACCCGCGGCGGCGGAGATGCAGGTCTGCACCTTGTCGCCCGGCTGGCGTTCGTCGCCGTTGCGCAGGTCGCGGGCGTGTCCCGCGGACAGGGTGACCACGCAGGTCTGGCAGATACCCATGCGGCAGCCGAAGGGCAGCTGCACACCGATGGACTCGCCCGCTTCGAGCAGGCTGGTCGCGCCGTCGACGGTGAGGGTGCGGCCGGTGGTGCCGAAGGTCACGGTGCCGCCCTCGCCGATCGCGGAACGTTCGACCTCGAAGCGTTCGATGTGCAGCTTGTCGGGGATTCCCGCTGTCTTCCAATGCTGTTCGATCGCGTCGAGCATCGGCGCGGGGCCACACGCCCAGGTCTCGCGCTCGCGCCAGTCGGGGTAGAGCTCGTCGAGGCTGGCCAGGGAGAACAGGCCCTGCTCGTCGGTCAGCTGCAGGTGCGAGACGAAGCTCGGGTGCTTGGCGTGCAGCGCGCGCAGTTCGGCGCCGAACATGACGTCGGCGTCGGTGGGAGCGGAGTGCACGTGCACCACGTCGCTGACGCCGTCGCGCCGGTCCATCGTCCGCAGCATCGACATCACGGGGGTGATGCCGCTGCCCGCGGTGAGGAAGAGCACCTTCGCCGGCGGCGGCTCCGGCATCACGAACCCGCCCTGCGGCGCCTGCAGGCGCACGATGGTGCCCGCGGCCACCCCGTTGACGAGGTGGCTGGACAGCTTGCCCTCCGGCATCGCCTTCACCGCGATGGAGATGAGCCGCTTGCCGCCCTCGCCGGTCCAGTCCGGCGGGCAGGTCAGCGAGTACGAACGCCAGTTCCAGCGGCCGTCGATCAGGATGCCGATGCCGATGTACTGGCCCGGCTGGTACTTGAAGTCGAAGCCCCAGCCCGGCTTGATCACCAGCGTCGCCGAGTCGGCGGTCTCCTTCTGCACCTCGACGATCCGCCCGCGCAGCTCCCGCGCCGACCACAGCGGGTTGGCCAGGTGCAGGTAGTCGTCGGGCAGCAGGGGAGTGGTCACCCGGGCCACCGCGCCACGCAGCACGTTGAGCTTGCCGCCGCGGTCGCCGACCTGCGCGGCCGGTGCTTCGAGCCATTCCCGGAACTTGTTCATGACCATGCTTGCCGTTGTCTCCCTGTGTGCATGAGAGCCGCCGTGGGGTAGCTCGCTCGCTGCCAGGTTACGGCATCGTAGGTTGGGTGGCAGCGGTCCGCCTCTCCGCGACTTCAGGCCAGACTCAGGAGCGTCGGTCGGATCGGACGCGGCCGGCGGTATCGGGGTGGGCGTGTTCGCTCGTACCCGATGAGTTACCCATGTGCTCGCGAGACACCGTCGAATCGTGGCGGGCCTCCCACTGCACTGCTAAAGCAGGTCGAGCAGGAACGGCAGTTCCTGGGTGGCGTACCAGGCGAGCTGGTGGTCCTCGGCGTCACCGAGGACGAACTCGGCGTCGGTGTCGCCCAGATCGGCGGCGTCGATGACGTCGACGGCCTTGGCGACCTGGGGTTCGGCGTCGGCCAAGTCGACATGCACGGACGCGACCTGGTCGTAGGTGATCGGCCCGGCCAGCTTCACCACCGCGTCGTCGAGGTCGGGCCGCAGCTTCGCACCGGTGACGTCGGCGGCGATCACCGCGCGCCGGTACACCGGGCTGCCCGGGGTGGCGTCCTCGCCCTTGGCAGCGTCGTCGAGCCCGTCGCGTTCGGCGGCGAGCAGTCGCAGCGAGGCCCTGGCCGCCTCCTGCATCGCCACCTCGGCCAGTTCCTCGTCGTCACCAGCGGCGTAGGCCTCACGCAGGGCGGGCGTCACGGCGAACGCGGTGGCGCCCAGTGGGAACACCTCCCGATCGTCGACGAGTCGCCGCAGCATCGGGATCGTCGCCGGGATGTAGACGCGCAACTTGCCGTTCTCAGAGACAGACACCGAGCAACTCCTCCATCGATTCGTGCACCGACGCCGCGAGGACGTCGATGTCGGCCATGGCGTCGCGGTCGGCGTTGAGTCCGTAGAAGACCTGACCGTCGTACGAGGTGAGCCCGAAACTCAACGTCTGATTGCGCAGCAGCGGCGATACCGGATACATCTCCAGCATGCGCGCCCCGCCGATGTACATCGCGGTCTGTGGTCCCGGCGCGTTGGTGATCACCAGGTTGAACGTGTTGTCGGCGAAGGTACTCGCCGACCGCACACTCATCGCGTGCAGGCTGGCGGGCGCGAACCCGGCCAGGTGCACCAGCGTGCGGGCCCGCACCCCACGACGCTGCCGGCCCGCGGCCTCGGTGGCGTGCGAGATGTGCGACAGGCGCATCACCGGATTCGGTTCGCCCACCGGCAGGTCGATCAGGAACGAGGACACCTCGCTGGCCGGGGCCAGCTGGTCGCCACCGTCGACGTACACCGACATCGGCACGACGGCCCGCAGATTCGTCGACTCGACCAGCGCCTCGTTGCGCGAGAGCAGCCAGTTGCGCAGCGCGCCGGTGACCACCGCGAGCACGGTGTCGTTGATCGAGCAGTCGAAGTGGCGCCGGATGGTGCGGTAGTCGTCGAGGTCGGTGCGCACGACGTCGAAGCGGCGGCTGCGCGAGGTGCGGGCGTTGAGCGGGCTGTCCGCGACGCCCGAGGTCGCGGCGCGCACCGCGTTGGCGGCCGCCTTCACCGCCATCCTGGTCCCCCTGACCAGCCCGAACGCATTGGACCCCGCGTCGCGGGCGACCTCGTAGGCCTCGCGCGGCTGCGCGGCGAGGTGCGACAGCGCGCCCGCCAGCAGTTCCACGTCGGTGGGTTCGCGCGGCGCGCGCCACGCGACGTCGGCCAGCTCCCGCGGCAGGGGGCTGTTGTCGAGGATCACGTGCCCGATCTCGAGCGCGGTGTCACCGTCGACGAGCGCCGAATGCGACTTGGTGAACACCGCGGCACGCCCGTCGGCGAGCCCCTCGATCAGATACATCTCCCACAGCGGCCTGCCCTGATCCAGCGGCCGGGACGCGAGCCGGGCGACCAGGTCGTAGAGCTGTTCGTCGCTGCCGGGACCCGGCAGCGCGGAGCGGCGGATGTGATAGCTGATGTCGAAGCGGCTGTCGTCCACCCACACCGGCCTGCCGAGGGTGAACGGGATCTCGCGGACCTTGCGGCGGTAGCGGGGGACCAGCGGCAGCCGGGAATCGACCAGGTCGATGAGCTTGTCGTAGTCGAGGACCTGGCCGGATGCGTCGGGCTCGGAGTTCTGGAGGATGGCGAGAGAGCCGATGTGGATCGGGTTGCTGCTCGATTCGAGCCGGTAGAACGACGCATCCTGCGGCGTCAATCTCGTGATCACGCGCTCCGATACTCCTTTCGGTGCCATCCGACCCCGACCGGGCACGCGCTACATCCTACGTCACGGCAGGTGAATCGCGGTGCCGGGCAACGAGGCCCGTCGGGCGCCGTGACCAGCGCCGATGTCTGCCTCCGGTACGCCGGGCACGGGTACGCGCCGCCGGGTACGGTGGTCTGCGGACTACCATGGCCATCAAGACTGTGGCCAACCAGCCGAACACACCCCGACCAGAGGACTGACGAGACCCGTGCCTGCGCTGACACTGACGAGGTTGCTACGGATTGGTGAAGGTCGCACGGTCAAGCGGCTCTCGAACCTCGCCGACGAGGTCATCGCGTACGGCGACGAGATCGAGCAGCTGACCGACGACGAGCTGCGGGCCAAGACCGCCGAGTTCAAGCAGCGCTACGCCGACGGTGAGACTCTCGACGACCTGCTGCTCGAGGCGTTCGCGGTGGCCCGCGAGGCGTCCTGGCGAGTGCTGAACCAGAAGCACTACAAGGTCCAGATCATGGGTGGCGCCTCGCTGCACCTCGGCAACATCTCGGAGATGAAGACCGGTGAGGGCAAGACCCTGACCTGTGTGCTCCCCGCGTACCTGAACGCGATCTCCGGCGAGGGCGTGCACGTCGTCACCGTCAACGACTACCTCGCCAAGCGCGACTCCGAGTGGATGGGCCGCGTGCACCGCTTCCTCGGTCTCGAGATCGGCGTGATCCTCGGCGGTATGACCCCGGCCGAGCGCCGCGTCGCCTACCACGCCGATGTCACCTACGGCACGAACAACGAGTTCGGCTTCGACTATCTGCGCGACAACATGACCCACTCGCTGGACGATCTCGTCCAGCGCGGCCACAACTTCGCCGTGGTCGACGAGGTCGACTCCATCCTCATCGACGAGGCCCGTACCCCGCTGATCATCTCGGGCCCGGCCGACGCCTCGTCCAAGTGGTACGCCGAGTTCGCGCGCATCGCGCCGCTGCTGAAGAAGGACGTCCACTACGAGGTGGACATCAAGAAGCGCACCATCGGCGTGCACGAGGCGGGCGTGGAATTCGTCGAGGACCAGCTCGGCATCGACAACCTCTACGAGGCCGCCAACTCCCCGCTGGTGAGCTACCTGAACAACGCCATCAAGGCCAAGGAGCTCTACCAGCGCGACAAGGACTACATCGTCCGCGACGGCGAAGTGATCATCGTCGACGAGTTCACCGGCCGCATCCTGGTCGGCCGCCGCTACAACGAGGGCATGCACCAGGCGATCGAGGCCAAGGAGAAGGTCGAGATCCAGCCGGAGAACCAGACCCTGGCCACGATCACCCTGCAGAACTACTTCCGCCTCTACAACAAGCTGTCCGGTATGACCGGTACCGCCGAGACCGAGGCCGCCGAGCTGCACTCGATCTACAGCCTCGGCGTCGTCCCGATCCCGACGAACAAGCCGATGGTCCGCAAGGACCAGGCCGACCTGATCTACAAGTCGGAAGAGGCCAAGTTCAGCGCCGTCGTCGACGATGTGGTGGAGCGGCACGAGAAGGGCCAGCCGGTCCTGATCGGTACCACCAGCGTCGAGCGCTCGGAGTACCTGTCCAAGCAGTTCACCAAGCGCGGTGTTGCGCACTCGGTGCTGAACGCGAAATTCCACGAGCAGGAAGCCCAGATCATCGCCGAGGCCGGTCGGCCCGGCGCGGTCACCGTCGCCACCAATATGGCCGGTCGTGGTACCGACATCGTGCTCGGCGGCAACGCCGACATCATCGCCGACATCCTGCTGCGCAAGCAGGGCCTGGACCCGGTGCACACCCCCGACGAGTACGAGGCCGCCTGGCACTCCGCGCTCGAGCAGGTCAAGGAGCAGACCGCGGCCGACGCCGACGCCGTGCGCGACGCCGGTGGCCTCTACGTGCTCGGCACCGAGCGTCACGAGTCGCGTCGTATCGACAACCAGCTGCGTGGTCGCTCCGGTCGTCAGGGCGACCCGGGCGAGTCCCGCTTCTACCTGTCGCGGGGGGACGAGCTGATGCGCCGCGGAAAACGCGCCCCGCGCCGGGCGAGCCAGACCCCCCGGAAACGGGCCCAGCCCGGGGCGCAGCCCGGGCCTAAAGTGAC
>NZ_JBHXMY010000073.1:0-6818 GCF_042720195.1 Nocardia sp. NPDC058497
GCCCTGGTGCGGTCGTTGTCGATCTCGACGATGACCTTGCCGAGTTCGTAGCGCTCCTCGGTGCGCGGCGCGGGCGCCAGCTGGGTGGGGCCTTCGACCCCGCTCAGCGCCTCGGCCCAGACCTGCAGCGACACTTCGCGATCCCAACCCGACAGGAAGGACAGGAAGTTGCGGTAGGAGGCCACGCGCGGCAGCGCGGTGAGGTCACCGTGCACCGCGTAGAGGACCAGCAGGTCGCGCATGAGCAGCGGCATGGACCAGCCGTCGATCAGGATGTGGTGCACCGTGATCGCCAGGTGGGACTGACCCTCGCCGGTCTTGTAGAGACCGAAGCGGATCAGCGGAGCGGTGGCCATGTCGAACTGGTCGGCGCGGTCGGCGACCAGCAGCTGCTGCATGCGCGGCAGTCGCTCGTCCTCGGGCAGGTCGGTCAGGTCGACCTCGCGCCACGGGACCTCGAGCTCGGACATCACGACCTGCACCGGCTGACCGGCCGAGTCGGTGACGAACGCGGTCCGCAGGTTCGGGTACCGGTCGAGCACGGCCTGGGCCGCGCGCCGCAGCCGCTCGGTGTCGAGCGTGCCGGTCAGGTCGAGCACGGCCTGCACGGTGTACACGTCGACGGTCGCCGAGCTGAGCATGGCGTGGAACATCAGGCCCGCCTGCAGCGGCGAGAGCGGCCACACCTCGGCCAGGGCCGGGTAGTCGCCTTCCCACAGCTCGATATCGGACTGATCGACGCGCACCAGCGGCATGTCGGACGGGGTGAAACCGCCCGCGTCGGTGCGCTGCGCGTGGGTGGCCAGCGCGGTCAGCGCCGCCACGAACAGGTCGGCGAACTCCTGAGCCTGGTCCTGCGTGAGCAGCCCGGTCGGGAACGCGATGTTCGCGCCCAGCTGCGGGCCCTCGTCGCCGTCGTTGACGATGGCGTTGATGTCCAGCGTCGCGTTGGCGGGCATGTCCAGGTCCATCTCGGCGTCGAGCTGGCCGAGATCGGCCACCGGCACCCAGCCGAGTTCGGCGAGTTCGGCGGGGATCTCGCCCGCCGTCGCGCGGCCGAGGTAGTTGAAGCTGATCTGGCCGACGCTCGGCAGATCCGCGCCCTCGGTGGTCAGGTACTTCAGCATGCCGTAGCCGATGCCCTTGTCGGGCACGGCGAGCATCTGCTCCTTGACCGACTTGATCACGTCACCGAGCACGGCGCCGCCGGCGAAGGCGTCGTCGAGGTCGGCGCCGGCCAGGTCAAGGCGGACCGGGAAGGCGGTGGTGAACCAGCCGACGGTGCGCGACAGGTCGGCACCGGCGACGATCTCTTCCTGGCGGCCGTGGCCCTCCAGCTTGATCAGCGCCGCGGTGCCGGATTCGTCACCGCGCCAACGGGATACGGCCAGCGCGAGTGCGGTGAGCAGACCGTCGTTGACGCCGCCGTGGTAGAGGCCAGGGATCGCGGTGAGCACCGCGTCGGTGACCTCCGGCGACAGGGTGACCTGCACGCGGTCGACGGTGGCGAAGGTGTCGACCTGCGGGTCGAACGCCCGCGCACCCAGCCGCGGGTCGGCGGTGGCCGAGACCTCGCGCCAGAACGGCAGTTCCGCGCGACGATCGGTCGACTGCTCGACCAGGCTGTGCGCCCAGCGCCGCATCGAGGTGCCGTTGGCGGGCAGCGCGACCGGCTGACCGGCGGCGATCTGACCCCAGGCCATGCCGAGGTCCGGGATCAGGATGCGCCAGGAGACACCGTCGATCACGAAGTGGTGGCCGACGATGAGCAGCGCGTCGCGACGGCGCGGGCCGTCGGCGTTCTCGCCGAAGGCGAACCAGACGAACTGCACCATGGCGGCGTTCGCGGGATCAAGCCGGCCCATGGCCTCGTCGTATTCGATGCTGGCCAGCTTGGACAGCTGCTCGTCACCGATCTCACCCGGCACCTCGACGCGACGCACCAGCGCGGTCACGTCGACCTCGCCCGGCGCCAGCGCCTCGAAGACCCACTCGCCCGCAGTGTCCGACTGCTCCGCTCCCGAGGGCCCTGCGTGGTGACGCTCCGCTGCCGCCTCCGTGCCCGCCGGTCGCTCCGCGATCCGCGCGACCCGCGAGCGGAGCACATCGTGGTGATCAAAAACCGCGCCGATGGTGGCGTGCAGGACCTCGTCGGTGATGTTCTCCGGCAGGCGCAGCACCATCGACTGGGAGAACCGGTCGTAGGTGGAGCCGCTGCTGAGGATCTGGCGCATGATCGGCAGCATCGGGATGTCGCCGACACCGCCGCCGGACAGTTCCTCGAGCACGATCTGGTCGGCGTCGCCCGCGAGCACGGCGATTTCGGCCAGGCCCGCCACGCTGCGCTTCTCGAACACGTCGCGCGGCTTGAACAGCACGCCGCGGTCCTTGGCGCGCGAGACCAGCTGGATGGACAGGATCGAGTCACCGCCGAGGGCGAAGAACGAATCGTCCAGGCCGACCGCGTCGACACCGAGCACCTCGGCGAAGACGGTGGCGATGATCGCCTCGACTTCGCTTGTGGGCGTGCGGAACTCGCGCGGGGCGAGGACCGGCTCGGGCAGGGCGCGACGGTCCAGCTTGCCCGCGGGGGTCAGCGGGATCTCGTCGAGCACCATGACGGCGGCGGGCACCATGTGCGCGGGCAAGTGCTGCGTCGCGTACTCGACCAGGGCGGCCGGGTCCACGTCGCCGCGCACGTAGGACACCAGGATGGTGGCGCCCGCGTCGGTCTTGCGGCCGATGGTGGCGGCGAACTCGACGGCGTCGTGCGCGGTGAGGACCGCGTCGATCTCACCCAGTTCGATACGGAAACCGCGGATCTTCACCTGGAAGTCGTTGCGGCCCACGTATTCCACGACCGGCTTGCCGTTGACGGTGCGCCAGGCGACAACGTCACCCGTGCGGTACAGGCGCTCACCCTCGACATACGGGCTGGCCACGAAGCGCTCGGCGGTGAGGCCGTGGCGCGCGTGGTAGCCGCGGGCCAGCGGGAGGCCGCCCAGGTACAGCTCACCGGCCACGCCCTCGGGGACCGGGCGCAGGCGGTTGTCGAGCACGTACACGGTGGCGCCCGCGATGGGGCCACCGATGTTCATGGTGTCGCCGGGCAGCAGCGGGTCGGACAGGTTGGTCGCGATGGTCGCCTCGG
Source organism: Nocardia sp. NPDC058497 (assembly GCF_042720195.1). Taxonomy (NCBI): domain Bacteria; kingdom Bacillati; phylum Actinomycetota; class Actinomycetes; order Mycobacteriales; family Nocardiaceae; genus Nocardia; species Nocardia sp. NPDC058497. Next base: position 3,152 of record NZ_JBHXMY010000073.1, read on the forward strand.
TCGGGCCGTAGGCGTTGTAGAACCGGTGGTGCGCCGGGTCGGTGCCCGCGCTGTGCCAGTTCGCCACCAGGTCGACGGGGGCCTTGTCGCCACCGACGATCAGCGCTTCCACCTCGGCCAGCGCCGCGGGTTCCATCGACGCCGCGACCAGCGGGGTGAGGAACACGTGGGTCAGCTGCCGGCCCACGATGATCTCGGCCAGCTCCTCGCCGCCGACCACGCCGACCGGGGTGATGACCAGCGTGCCCGCCGAGCCGACAGCCAGCAGGAACTCGAGGATCGACGCGTCGAACGACGGCGACGCGAAGGCCAGGGTGCGGGCGTCGGAACCGAGGCCGAACTGCGCCACCTGGGCGGCAGCGAAGTTGGCCACACCGGTGTGGGTGACGACGACGCCCTTGGGCAGGCCCGTCGAACCCGAGGTGTAGATCATGTAGGCCGTGTTCGATGACCGCACCGCGGCGCGGCGATCCGCGTCCGTGATCGGCGCGGCGGACCGCTCGGCGGCCTCGGCATGCAGCGCCGCGTCGTCGAGGACCAGCCACTCACCAAGGGCGGGCGCGGGCAGGTGCTCGACCTCGGAGGACACCGTGATGCCCAGTGCCGCACCCGAATCCGACATCATGTGCGCGATACGCTCGGCCGGGTACTTCGGGTCGACCGGCAGGAACGCCGCACCCGACTTGATGACTGCCCAGATGGCGAGGGTGGTCTCGAGCGAGCGCTGCATGGCGATGGCCACGACCGTCTCCGGCGCGGCACCACGCTCGATGAGCACGCGGGCCAGGCGCGACGAGGCCGCGTCCAGCTCGGCGTAGGTCAGCGAACGAGCCTGACCCGACTGCGCCGCCGCGAGCCCACCGGACTCGCCCGCACGCACCACGTCGCCCGAGGTAGCCGTGCCCGTGTCGACGACACCGGCATCCGCCGACGCGCCCGCGCGCTGCGCCTCGTCCGCATCCGACGTGCCGGTCGTGGTGAGCGCGCGGACCAGTCCGGTGTCGACCGACTCGCCCGGCGCGACGATCGCCTGACCGGTCGGGTTGGTCGCCACAGCCTGGGCCAGCAGCTCCGGCAGGGTGCTCGTCGACGCGGCGGGACCGCCGGTGCGGGTGAGCAGTTCGGTGCGCTCGGTGCCGTCGAGGAGTTCGAGATCGCCGACCGGGGTGGTGGTGTCGGTGACGACCTCGGCGAGCAGACGCTGGAAACGCTGCGCGAACTTCTCGACCGTCGACTGGTCGAACAGGTCACTGGCGTAGGAGAACTCGGCGTACGCGCCGGCCTCGTCGCCGGCTGCCGCCTCACGCACGGTGAGCAGCAGGTCGAACTTGGCGGTGTCGACGTCGAAGTCGACGGCCGAGACCGACAGGCCGGGCAGCTCGAAGCTGGCGTCGGGCAGGTTCTCGAACGACAGCGCCACCTGGAACAGCGGGTGCCGCGCGGTGGAGCGCTCGGGGTTGAGCAGTTCCACCAGGCGTTCGAACGGGATGTCGGCGTGCGCGAAGGCGGCCAGGTCGGCGTCCTTGGCCTGGGTCAGCAGCTCGGCGAAGCTGAGCTGGCCGCCGACCTGCGTGCGCAGGGCCAGAGTGTTGACGAACATGCCGATGACGTCGTCGAGTTCGGCCTCGCCACGACCGGCGATCGGGGTGCCGATGACGATGTCCTCGGTGCCCGACATGCGCGCCAGGAACACCGCGAGGGCGGTGTGCACGACCATGAACAGCGTCGCGTTCTGCTCGCGGGCGATGGCCGAGAGTCCGGCGTGGATCTCGGTGCCGATCGGGAACAGCACCCGGCCACCGGCGAAGGACTGCGTGCTCGGACGCGGCCTGTCCAGCGGCAGGTTCAGCTCGTCGGGCACACCGGCGAGCGCGCGCTTCCAGTAGTCGGCCTGCTGGGAGATCAGGCTGGCGTCGTCGGCCTCGGAGCCGAGGACATCGCGCTGCCAGACGCTGAAGTCGGCGTACTGCACCGGCATCGGCGCCCAGCCCGGGCGTTCCCCGGCGGCGCGGGCGGCGTAGGCCACCATCACGTCGCGGGTCAGCGGGCCCATGGACCAGCCGTCGGCGCTGATGTGGTGGGCGACGAAGACGAGGACGAACTCGTCGCCCGCGATGCGACCGGCGGGCACGGAGGCGGTAGCGGAGCGTGACCACGCAGGGCCCTCGGACGCATCGGCATCGGATACAGCCACGCGAAGAAGCTTGGCGCGCAACGGAACTTCGTCGAGCACATCGAAGCCGGCGGAGATCAGTGCGGCGATCTTGTCGCGGACCTGGTCGGGCGCGACGGTTTCCGGCGTCAGATCCGGGACATTGCCCTCGACCGGCAGGATCACCTGGTGCGGCGTGCCGTCGGTCGACGGGTACACCGTGCGCAGCGTCTCGTGCCTGGCCAGCACATCGGCGACCGCGAGCTGCAGCGCCTCGACATCCAGCGCGCCCGTCAGGCGGACGGCGACCGGGATGTTGTTGACCGCGGAGCTGGTGTCGAACTGGTTCAGGAACCACATGCGCTGCTGCGCGAGCGAGAGCGGCACCTGCTCCGGACGCGGTCCGGCGACCAGCGCGCGACGCCCACCGGCGCCGGCACCCTGCTCCACCTTCACCGCGAGACCGGCGACGGTCGACGCCTCGAACAGCAGGCGCACCGGCACCCGGCTGTCCAGGGCGGCGCCGAGGCGGGCCGCGACCTGGGTGGCCAGCAGCGAGTTGCCGCCGAGGGCGAAGAAGTCGTCATCGGCGCCGACGCGCTCGGCACCGAGCACGTCCGCGAACACGCCCGCCACGATCTCCTCGATCGGGGTGGACGGCGCACGGAAGGCCTGGGCCTCGAACTCCGGCTCCGGCAGCGCCTTGCGGTCGAGCTTGCCGTTGACGTTCAGCGGCAGCGCGTCCATGACGACGAACGCGGCGGGCACCATGTACGACGGCAGTCCGGCGGCCAGCGTCGACTTCACCTGTGCGACGTCGATATCCGTGCCGACGAGGTACGCCACCAGGCGATCGCCGGTGCGCGGGTCGGACTTCGCGATGACGGCGGCCTGCGCGATCTCGGGCAGCGCGAGCAGCGCGGCTTCGATCTCGCCGAGCTCGATGCGGAAGCCGCGGATCTTCACCTGGAAGTCGGTGCGGCCGCGGTAGTCGAGTTCGCCGTTGTGCCAGGCCACCAGGTCACCGGTGCGGTACAGGCGGGTACCGGGGGTGAACGGGTTGGCCACGAAACGGTCGGCGGTCAGGTCGGGGCGGCCGAAGTAGCCGCGCGCCAGCTGCGCGCCCGCGAGGTACAGCTCGCCCGCGACGCCGTCCGGCACCGGGCGCAGCCGCGAGTCGAGCACGTACACCTGGCTGTTCCACTCGGGCCCACCGATGGAGACCGAGCCCTGGTCGGCGGCGTTCACCCGATGCGAGGTGATCGAGACCGCGGCCTCGGTGGGGCCGTACAGGTTGAACAGCTCGGTGCGCGGGAACGCGGTGCGGAACCGCTGCGCGAGCGAACCCGGCAGCGCCTCACCGATGGCGAGGACCCGCCACAGCGAATCGGGCATGCCTGTGCTCGATTGCGGCGGGGGGGGCGGGCCGGCGGGGGGGCGCGTGGGGTCGGGCGCCGGGGCCGGCGGGCGGGGCGGGGGGGGGCCGAGGCGGGGGGGGGGAGACGCGGGCCCCCG
>NZ_JBHXMY010000073.1:6828-16704 GCF_042720195.1 Nocardia sp. NPDC058497
ATGTGCTGTTTTGCGGCGCGCCCGAGGGCCCTGCGTGGTCACGCTTCGCTACCGCCTCCGGGCCCGCCGGGCGCGCCGTGGTAGCCAGCAGCGCGTCGAGCATCGACGGCACCACGTGCAGGGTGGTGACCCACTCGCGCGACATCAGCTCGTTCAGGTACGCCGGGTCGCGATGACCGTCGGCCGAGGCGAGCACCAGGCGGCCACCGCAGACGGCGGCCGACCAGAACTCCCAGACCGAGAGGTCGAAGGTGGCGGCGGTCTTGAGCAGCACCGCGTCGGCGGCGTCCATGCCGAACTCGATCAGCTTCCACTGGAGCTGGTTGGCGATGGCGCCGTGCGGGACAGCGACACCCTTCGGGCGGCCGGTGGAGCCGGACGTGAAGATCACGTACGCGGTGTGCTCCGGACGCAGCGGCACGGTGCGCTCCGCATCGGAAACCGGTGCGGCGCTGACCTCGTCGAGCTCGAGCTCGTCGATGCGCACCAGCGGCGCGACATCGGTGTCGAACTCGGCCTCGGCGTTGGTCAGCACGCAGACCGGTGCCGCCGTCTCGAGGATGTAGTCGGTGCGTTCGGCCGCCTGATCGGGGTCGACCGGCACGTACGCGCCACCGGACTTGGTCACCGCGTACATCGCGACGATCAGGTCCACCGAGCGGCGCAGCGCCAGCGCGACGCGGGACTCAGGGCCGACACCGAGCGAGATCAGGTGCCGCGCGAGGCGGTTCACCTTCGCGTCGAGTTCGGCGTAGGTGATCTGGGCGCCGTCGTCGGTGACCAGGGCGGTCGCCTTCGGGTCGGCGGCCACTGTCGCGTCGAGCAGCGAGACCAGCGTGGCCTCGGTGTCGACGCGGTAGGCGGTCGCGTTGCGGGCATCCAGGATCTGGGTGCGTTCGGCCGGTGCCAGCAGCTCGATGTCGCCGACCGCGGTGCGCGGGGTGGCGACGATCGCGCCGAGCAGGCGGATGAACCGCTCCACGAAGCCCTCGACCGTAGCGTGGTCGAACAGGTCGGTCGCGTAGGTGAACAGACCCGAAATGCCTTCGGGCTCACCGGCATCGCCGTAGCGGTCGGTGGCGATCAGGTGCAGGTCGAACTGCGACAGCTGCGAGTCGATGTCGAGACCGGACACCGTCAGGCCCGGCAGTTCCAGGGTGGCGCGGCTGAGGTTCTGGAACGACAGACCGACCTGGAACAGCGGGTGGCGCGCGGTGGAGCGGACCGGGTTGAGCACCTCGACCAGGCGCTCGAACGGCACGTCGGCGTTGGCGAACGCCGCGATGTCGTCCTCGCGCTGGCGGGCCAGCAGCTCGGTGAACGCCTCGCCGCCGTCGACCTTGGTGCGGAACACCAGGGTGTTGACGAACATGCCGATCATGTCGTCGAGGGCGGCCTCGCCACGACCGGCCATCGGGGTGCCGATGGCGATGTCGTCGGTGCCCGACAGGCGGGCCAGCAGCACCGCGAGGGCGGTGTGCACGACCATGAACAGCGTCGCGCCCTCGGCGCGGGCCAGTTCGACCAGCGCGCGGTGGGTGTCGGCGTCGATCTGGACGTCGACCTTGCTGCCCGCGAAGGTCTGCACGGCGGGACGCGGGCGATCGGCGGGCAGGTCGAGCTGATCGGGCAGCTCAGCCAGGGCCTGCTTCCAGTGCGCGACCTGCTTGGACGCCATCGAGTCCGGATCGTCCTCGCTGCCGAGCAGTTCGCGCTGCCAGATGCTGTAGTCCGCGTACTGCACGGCCAGCGGCGCCCAGCCGGGCTCCTGGCCGGTGGAGCGGGCCGCGTAGGCGGTCATCAGGTCGCGGGTCAGCGGGGCGACCGAGGAACCGTCACCCGAGATGTGGTGCACGACCATGGCGAGCACGAAGTCACCGGAGATGGTGCGGGCGGGCCCGAAGACCGAGCCCGGCGCCGGCGGTTCGGCATCGGTGTTCTCGGCGCGGAACAGCGCGACCTTCAGCGGCACCTCGACGGTGACGTCGAAGATGGTCGACATCAGTTCAGCGACAGCCGATTCCATCTCGTCGGCGGCCACGGTGCGCTCGATCAGTTCCGGCGCGGCCTGCGCGGGCGACAGGATCACCTGTGCCGCACCGGCTTCGGTCTGCGGGTACACCGTGCGCAGGATCTCGTGGCGCGACACCAGGTCGGTGATCGCGGCGCGCAGCGCGGCCACGTCGAGGTCGCCGGTGAGGCGGACCGCGACGGGCACGTTGTAGGCCGCCGACTGGGTGTCGAAGCGGTTGAGGAACCACATGCGCTGCTGGGCCAGGGAGAGCGGGATGTGGGCGGGGCGCGGACCGGCGGTGAGCGCCTTGCGATCACCGGTCTCGGCGTGCTGCTCGACCCGCTGGGCCAGCGCGTGGACCGTGGACGCCTCGAACAGCAGGCGCACCGGGATGCGGGTGTTCAGCGCCTCGCCGAGGCGGGCGGCGACCTGCGTCGCCAGCAGCGAGTTACCGCCCCAGGCGAAGAAGTCGTCGTCGAGGCCGAAGCGCTTGTCGGCGCCAAGGCGCAGGACCTCGGCGAAGGTGGCGGCCACGAGCTGCTCGCTCGGGCTGACCGGCGCGCGGAACACGGCCTTCTCGACCTCGGGCTCCGGCAGGGCCTTGCGGTCGAGCTTGCCGTTGGCGTTCAGCGGCAGGGCGTCGAGCTGCAGGAACACGGTCGGAACCATGTAGGACGGCAGTTCGGCGGCCAGGGCTGCGCGCAGAGCCAGCTTGTCGATACCGGCGGCCTCGGCAGCAGAACCCGCCGCCGCAACACCATCGGCCGTGACGCCGGTAGTCGCGACGGCATCGGACGTGGCGACGACGTAGGCGACCAAGCGGTCGCCGACCACCGGATCGGTGTGGGCGAGCACGGCGGCCGAGGTGATGCCAGGCTGACGCAGCAGTGCGGCCTCGATCTCGCCGAGCTCGATGCGGAAGCCGCGGATCTTCACCTGGAAGTCGGTGCGGCCGCGGTAGTCCAGTTCGCCGTCGGCGTTCCAGGCCACGAGGTCACCCGTGCGGTACATGCGCTCGCCGAGCGTGGAGAACGGGTCGGCGACGAAGCGGTCGGCGGTCAGATCCGCGCGGCCGTAGTAGCCGCGGGCCAGCTGGGCACCGGCGAGGTAGAGCTCACCGGAGACGCCGACCGGCACCGGACGCAGGCGCGAATCCAGCACGTAGACACGGCTGTTCCACTCCGGCGCACCGATCGACACCGACACCTGGTCGGCGTCGGTCACCGCGTGGCTGGTGATCGAGACCGCGGCTTCGGTCGGGCCGTACAGGTTGAACAGTTCCGCGGTGTTGGCGGTGCGGAAGCGCTGCGCGGTGGACGCGGGCAGCGCCTCACCGATGGCCAGGACCCGGCGCAGCGTGCGCGGCAGCGCCGCACCCGACTCGGTGAGCAGCGCGTCGAGCATCGACGGCACCACGTGCAGCGTGGTGACGCCGGTGGCCCGCATCAGGTCGTTGAGGTAGGCCGGGTCACGGTGACCGTCGGCGGTCGCGACCACCAGGCGGGCGCCGGCGACGGCGGCGGTCCAGAACTCCCAGACCGAGAGGTCGAAGGTGGCCGCCGTCTTCAGCAGCACCGCGTCGTCGGCGCCGATACCGAATTCGGCCGTCTCCCACAGCAACTGGTTGACGATCGCGCCGTGCGAGACCGCGACGCCCTTGGGCTTGCCGGTGGAACCGGACGTGAAGATCACGTACGCGGTGTTCGCGGGCACCAGGGCACCACGGCGCTCGGTGATCGCGGCCGCGCTGACGCCGCTCAGGTCGAGCTCGTCGAGCACGACCACTTCGGCCGCCGCCGTGCTGAATTCGGCGTTCGCCGTGGTCAGCACGACCGCGGGCGCGGCCGTCTCCAGGATGTAGTCGGTGCGCTCGGCAGGCTGATCGGGGTCGATCGGCACGTAGGCGGCACCGGTGCGGGCCACCGCGTACATCGCGATGATCAGCTCGGCGGAGCGGCGGATGGCCAGCGCCACCCGGTCCTCGGCGCCGATCCCCAGCGAGATCAGGTGCCGCGCGAGGCGGTTCACCTCGGCATCGAGTTCGGCGTAGGTGAACTCGCGACGACCGACCGCGGCGCGACCGGAAACAGTAGCGGGCCGTGCGCTCGCCAGATCCTCGGAAGTACCCGCGGCATCGGCAACCGCGGCAATCGCGTCGGCAGTACCGCCGCCGGCGACCGCGTCACCGCTGACCCGCGCGATCGCGTCGGATTCCGACTCGTCGACGACCAGGGCGATCGCGTCCGGCGTGGCTGCCACTGTCGCGTCGAGCAGCGACACCAGGGTGGCATCGGTGTCGATCGCGTGCGCGGTGTCGTTCCACGCGGTGACGATCTGCGCGGATTCCGGCCCGGTGAGCAGGTCGATGTCACCGACCGGGATGCTCGCGTCGGCGGCGACCGCGTCGAGCACGAGCAGGAAGCGGTCGGCGAAGCTCTGGACCGTCGCCTCGTCGAACAGGTCGATGGCGTAACCGAATTCGGTGACCAGCTGGGCCGGTGCGCCGTCGTCGGTGTAGCGGTCGTAGAGGGTGACGTGCAGGTCGGTCTTGGCCAGCTGCGAGTCGTAGTCGACGGCGCTGACGGTCAGGCCGGGCAGTTCGAAGGTGGTGTCGGCCAGGTTCTGGAACGACAGGCCCACCTGGAACAGCGGGTTGCGCGCGGTGGAGCGGACCGGGTTGAGCACCTCGACCAGGCGCTCGAACGGCACGTCGGCGTTGGCGAAGGCTTCCAGGTCGCGTTCGCGCACATCGGCCAGCAGCTCGGCGAACGAGGCCGCCGGGTCGATGGCGGTGCGGAACACCAGGGTGTTGACGAACATGCCGATCAGGTCGTCGAGTTCGCGCTCACCACGGCCCGCGATCGGGGTGCCGACCGCGATGTCGTCGGTGCCGGACAGGCGCGCGAGCAGCACCGCGAGTGCGGCGTGCACGACCATGAACAGCGAGGCGTTGTTCGCCCGTGCGAGGTCGTGCAGCGCGGCGTGGCGCACCGGGTCGATCTCGAAGCGGATCGCCTTGCCCTGGAACGACTGCGCGGGCGGGCGCGGCCGGTCGGCGGGCAGTTCGAGCTGATCGGGCAGGCCGGCGAGGGCCTTGCTCCAGTACGCGACCTGCTTGGCGGCGAGCGACTCCGGGTCGGTCTCGTCGCCGAGGACCTCGCGCTGCCACAGCGCGTAGTCGGCGTACTGCACCGGCAGCGGCGCCCACTGCGGCGCCTCACCCTGCACGCGGGCCACGTAGGCGGCCATGATGTCGCGGGCCAGCGGGCCCATCGACGAGCCGTCGGCGGAGACGTGGTGCACGGTGAACGCGAGCACGTGGTCGGTGTCGTTCAGCTTGAACAGCGCGACCTTGAGCGGCACCTCTTCGGTGACGTCGAAGGTGGTCATCGCGAATTCGATGACGGTGCCGAGCAGCTCGGCCTCGTCGACCTCGATGTGGTGGACGACCGCACGGCTCTGCGCGATCGGCAGGATCACCTGGTGCGGGCCGTCGGCCGAGCGCGGGTAGGTGGTGCGCAGCATCTCGTGCCGGGCGAACACGTCACCGATGGCCTGCTCGAGCGCGGGCACGTCTAGCTCGCCGGTGAGGCGAACGGCCAGCGGGATGTTGTCCACCGCGGAGGTGGAGGTGTCGAACTGGTTGAGGAACCAGTAGCGCTGCTGGGCGGGCGAGAGCGGGATGATCGCGGGCCGCTCCCCCGCCGTCAGGCGCGGACGGGTCCGGCCGGAACCGGCGTTGTGCTCGGCGCGGGCGGCGAGCGCGGACACGGTGGACGCCTCGAACAGGTCGCGGACCGAGAGCTGGGTGTCCAGGGCGGCGCCGATGCGGGCGGTGACCTGGGTGGCCAGCAGCGAGTTGCCGCCGAGTTCGAAGAAGTCGTCGTCGGCGCCGACCCGGGCCACGCCGAGCACGTCGCCGAAGGTGCCCGCCACGATCTCCTCGATCGGGGTCGCGGGCGCGCGGAACACCTTGGCCTCGAACACCGGCGCGGGCAGCGCCTTGCGGTCGAGCTTGCCGGAAGCGTTGAGCGGGAAGGCATCCAGGATCACGAACGCGGTGGGCACCATGTAGGTCGGCAGCGCACCGCCGAGTTCGGTGCGCACGGCATCGAGATCGATGCTCGCGCCGGCGGCCGGGATCAGGTAGCCGACCAGCTGGTCGCCGAGGCGCTCGTCGGAGCGGACGACCACGACCGACTGGGCGATCGACCCCAGCGCGGTGAGCGCGGACTCGATCTCGCCGAGTTCGATACGCAGACCACGCAGCTTCACCTGGAAGTCGGTGCGGCCCAGGTACTCCAGCTCGCCGTCGGCCGTCCAGGTGACGAGGTCACCGGTGCGGTACATGCGGGCGCCGTCGTCACCGAACGGGTCGGCGACGAAGCGATCGGCGGTCAGGTCCGGCCGCGCGACATAGCCGCGCGCCAGCTGCACACCGGCCAGGTACAGCTCGCCGGGCACGCCGACGGGCACCGGGTGCAGACGCGAATCCAGCACGTACACCTGGGTGTTGAACACCGGGGCGCCGATCGGCACCGAGGTGGTGTCGGCGTCGGTGACCTCGTGGAAGGTGACGTCGACGGCGGCTTCGGTGGGGCCGTACAGGTTGTGCAGGGCCGCGCCGGTGAGCGCGCGCAGACGCTGAGCGGTCGGCGCGGGCAGCGCCTCACCGGAGGCGAAGACCAGGCGCAGGCTGCTGCTGGTCTGCCTGCCGTCGGCCAGGGCGACGGCGGCGGACTCGGCCAGCTCGGCCACGAACACCGACATCATCGACGGCACGAAGTGCGCGGTGGTGACACCCTCGGCGGCGATGATCTCGGCCAGGTAGGCCGGATCGCGGTGACCGTCGGGCTTGGCGACGACCAGTCGCGCACCGATCTGCAAGGGCCAGAAGAACTCCCACACCGACACGTCGAACGTGGCCGGGGTCTTCTGCAGCACCACATCGGCGTCGGTGAGGCCGTAGGCGGCCTGCATCCACACCAGGCGGTTGACGATCGCGGCATGGCTGACCGCCACACCCTTCGGACGACCGGTCGAACCCGACGTGAAGATCACGTACGCGGTGTTCTCCGGGCGCAGCGGGGCGATCCGCTCGGCATCGGTGACCGGCGCGTCCGAGTAGCCCGACAGATCGAGGCTCTCGATGTTCAGCGCGGCGGTCGAGCCCGCGTCGAATTCGTCACGCGCGGTGGTCAATACGCAGACCGGTGCCGCGGTCTCGAGCACGTAGTGGGTGCGCTCGGCCGGGTGGTCGGGGTCCAGCGGCACATACGCGCCACCGGCCACGCTGACCGCGTACATGCCGATCACCAGGTCCAGCGAGCGGCGCATGCCGAGCGCGACCATGGTGTCCGGGCCGACGCCCTGGGCGATGAGGTGGCGGGCCAGGCGGTTCACCTGCGCGGCGAATTCGCCGTAGGACAGACTCATCCCCTCGAAGGTGAGAGCGGTCGCGTTCGGGCTGGTCAGCGCCTGTGCCTCGAACATCGACACCAGCGTCGCGGCCTCGTCGACCGGGTGCGCGGTGGCATTCCACTCGGTGACGACCTGGCGGTATTCGGCCGGGGCCAGCAGCTCGACCTCGCCGATCGCCCGATCCGGCGCGGCGACCACGGCGGTCAGCATCCGCACCATGCGCTGCGCGAGGCCGGCGATGGTGTCGGCGTCGAACATGTCGGTGGCGTAGGCGAATTCGGCGGTCATGCCGTCGGCGGAACCGTCGGCGCGGTGCCGGTCGGCCAGGTTCAGGTGCAGATCGAACTTGGCGGTCACCACGTCCAGCGGCACGCCCGCGACCTCGAGGCCGGGGAGCTCGAAGGAGGCCTCGCCGGTGTTCTGGAACGACAGCATCACCTGGAACAGCGGGTGACGTGCCTGCGAACGGGCCGGGTTGAGGATCTCGACGAGCCGCTCGAACGGCAGGTCGGCGTGGCCGAAGGCGGCCAGGTCGCTTTCCCTGGTCTGGGCGAGCAGCTCGGTGAACGTCTGGGCCGGGTCGACGGCGCTGCGCAGCACCAGCGTGTTGACGAACATGCCGATCGCGTCGTCGAGTACCGCTTCACCACGGCCCGCGACGGCGGTGCCGATGGCGATGTCGTCGTTGCCGGACAGGCGGGCCAGCAGCGCCGCGAAGGCGGCGTGCACGACCATGAAGAGGCTCGCGCCGTGTTCGCGGGCCAGCGCGTTGAGGCTCGCCGCCAGTGCCGGGTCGATCGAGAACTCGTGCACGCCACCGCGGTGGGAGGCCACGGCCGGACGCGGGCGGTCGGCGGGCAGGTCGAGCTGATCGGGCAGCCCGGCCAGGTGCTGGGACCAGTACGCGACCTGCTGGGCGATCATCGAGGACGCGTCGTCCTCGGCGCCCAGGGTCTCACGCTGCCACAGCGCGAAGTCGGCGTACTGCACCGGCAGCGGCGCCCAGCCCGGCGCCTCACCGCGCGAGCGCGCGGCGTAGGCGATCATCACGTCGCGGGCCAGCGGGCGCACCGACCAGCCGTCACCGGAGATGTGGTGCACGACGAAGACCAGCACGTGGGTGTCGGGCTGCGAGCCGTCCATCGAGCCCGCGACGCGCAGCAGCGCGGCGCGCACCGGGACCTCGGCGGTCACATCGAAACCGGCGAGCACCAGTTCGCTGATCCGGTCGCGGATCTCGTCCTCGGCGACGGTGATCGGGGTGAGCGAGATCGGCACCTGGCCCGCGGGCAGCACGACCTGCACACCCTGGCCCTCGGCGGTCTCCGGGTAGACGGTGCGCAGCACCTCGTGCCGGTCGACCACGTCGGCGACGGCCTGACGCAGGGCGTCGATGTCGAGGTCGCCGGTCAGGCGGACGGCGAGCGGGATGTTGTTGACCCCGGTCGCGCTGTCGAAGCGGTTGAGGAACCACATGCGCTGCTGGGCCAGCGAGAGCGGGATCTGCTCCGGGCGCGTTCCGGCGACGAGCTCGCGGCGGCTGCCGCTGCCCGCGTGCGATTCCACCTTGGCGGCCAGCGCGGCGACCGAGGGCGCCTCGAACAGCACGCGCACGGGGACGCGGGTGTCGAGGGCGGCGCCGAGGCGGGCGACCACCTGGGTGGCGATCAGCGAGTTGCCGCCCAGGTCGAAGAAGTCGTCGTCCAGGCCGACCGCGCGGTCACCGGACAGGCCGAGCACCTCGGCGAAGGTGGCGGCGACAATCTCCTCGATCGGCGTGCTCGGCGCGCGGAACTCGCGGGCCTCGAAGACCGGCTCGGGCAGGGCGCGGCGATCCAGCTTGCCGTTGGCGCTCAGCGGCATCGCGTCGAGGACGACGAACGCGGCCGGGACCATGTAGGACGGCAGCTGGGCGGCCAGATGCGCACGCAGCGAGTCGATTTCGGCGGTCGCGCCCGCGGAAGGCACGACGTAGCCGACGAGCTGGTCACCGGTACGGGCATCCGAGCGCACGACCACGACGGCCTGCGAGACGGTGTCGTGTGCGGTGAGCGCGGCCTCGATCTCGCCGAGCTCGATGCGCAGACCACGCAGCTTGACCTGGAAGTCGGTGCGGCCGAGGTAGGTGATGACACCGTTCTCATCGCGGCGCACCAGGTCACCGGTGCGGTACATGCGGGCACCGTCTGCACCGAACGGGTCGGCGACGAAGCGGTCGGCGGTCAGGTCGGGGCGGCCGAAGTAGCCGCGCGCCAGCTGCGCACCGGCCAGGTACAGCTCACCGGCGACCCCGGCGGCGACCGGGTGCAGACGCGAATCCAGCACGTAGGCCTGCGAGTTCCAGACCGGCGCGCCGATCGGGACGGCGCCGTCGACCTGGTCGGCGACCGGGCCGTGCGTCGCGTGGACGGTGAACTCGGTCGGGCCGTACAGGTTGAACA
>NZ_JBHXMY010000074.1:0-9463 GCF_042720195.1 Nocardia sp. NPDC058497
CCGTCCGTTCCGGCCGCTCGCCCCCCGGGCCCCCCTGCCCCGGGTAGGGGGGCGGTGGGGTCCGGGCCCCGGGCCCCGGCGCGGCCGCGCGCCCCCCGGGGGTAAGCGGGCGCCGTCGACCGTTGCTTGCTAGTTACCGCGGAGCCATGCGCAGGGCGCCGTCCATGCGGATGGTCTCGCCGTTGAGGTAGTCGTGGCTGGCGATGTACTCGACCAGCTGGGCGTACTCGTCCGGACGGCCCAGGCGCGACGGGAAGGGCACACCGGCCTCGAGGCCCTTGCGGTACTCCTCGGTGACGCCGGCCAGCATCGGGGTGTCGATGATGCCGGGGGCGATGGTGTTCACCCGGATGCCGAACTGCGCCAGGTCGCGCGCGGCCGGGACGGTCATGCCGTGCACGCCGCCCTTGGACGCCGAGTAGGCGATCTGGCCGATCTGGCCCTCGAAGGCGGCGACGGAGGCGGTGTTGATGACGACGCCGCGCTGGCCGTACTCGTCGACCGGCTCGGTCTTGGCGATGGCGTCGGCGGCCAGGCGCATCACGTTGAACGTGCCGAGCAGGTTCACGGTGATGACGGTGCGGAACAGCTCCAGGTCGTGCGGGCCGTTCTTGGACAGGATGCGACCGGCCCAGCCGACACCGGCGCAGTTGACCACGATGCGCAGCGGCGCCGGGCCCTCGGTGATCTGGGCGATGGCGGCCGCGACCTCGTCGTTGCTGGTCACATCGGCCGCGATCAGGGTAACGCCGGCCGGGACGTTGTCGCCCGCGCGCTCGATGGACGCCGGGACGTCAAGGCCGAAGACGGTGGCGCCCGCGTCGGCGAGACGCTTGGCGGTGGCGGCACCGAGGCCGGACGCGCCTCCGGTGACGATGGCGGCGGAACCCGAAATCTCCACGATGGTCCTCTCGTTCATGACTACTAGTTGGCACTTCGTCAATTAGCACCCTAGCGGGTGTCGGTGAGGCGCACATCACCCCTCCCGCCGCCGCCGGATCTACTGCGAAAATACCAGCGAACAGCCGTGTTTTCCGGTGGTAACGTGCCTTCATGAGATCGTTCTCCGGTCCGTCGGTGGCCGGACGCAAGGTCCTGATCACCGGGGCAGCGCGCGGGATCGGCGCCGCACTGGCCAGGAAGCTGGCCGCGCGGGGCGCCCACGTGGCCCTGCTCGGTCTGGAACCGGAACTGCTGGCCGAGGTGGCCGCCGAATGCGGTGACGCGCCGTGGCGCTACTGCGATGTCGCCGACCGCGCCCAGGTCGAGCGGGTGGTCGAGGCGCTGGTCGCCGAACTCGGCGGGCTCGACGTGCTCGTCGCCAACGCGGGCATCGCCAAGCAGATGGCGATGATCGGCGGCGATCCCTCGGTGCTGGAGGAGACCCTCGCCGTCAATGTGCTCGGCGTCGCCTACGCCGTGCAGGCCGCCGGTCCGCATCTTGCCCGCCCCGGTGGGTATGTCCTGATGATGTCGTCGATCTCCACCGCCGTGCAGTTGCCGCTGGCGGGCGCGTACAGCGCGTCGGCGGCGGCCGTCGAGTCGCTGGCCGGCACCCTGCGCTGCGAGCTGCGCCAGACCGGCGCGCGCGTCGGCATCAGCTACTTCGCCGAGATCGACACGGACATGACCAGCCGCGGCTTCGGCACCGCCGCCGCGCACACCGGTCTCGGCGAGACCAGCCTGACCGGCGTGTCCCCGATCGGTCCCGCCGTCGACGCGCTGGAACGGGCGATCGCGCGCAGGCGCAAGACCGTCGTCTCACCCTGGTGGGTCTCGCTCGTGCTGCCGGTGCGACCCTTGGCGCAGCTGCTGGTGCAGCGGCTGCTCGGCAAGCGGGTCGCCCGCGCGATCGAGATCGCGCGCACCGAGGACGTCCCCTTCACCACCACCCAGCCTGCCCGACCACGCAGAATGGAACGGTAATGAGCGATTCGGCATCCACCCTGCGCCAGCTCCCGCGCGGACGGCATCATCTCTCGCGCGCGGAAGTGGTGGCCTCCCAGCGGGAACGCATCCTCGTCGCGATGGGGGAGGCGATGACCGAGGGCGGCTACGTCGGAACTCCGGTGGCCGCCGTGCTCAAACGGGCCGGGGTGTCCCGCGAGACGTTCTACGAGCTGTTCCGCTCCAAGGAGGACTGCTTCGCCGCCGCCTTCGACCGCGTCTCCGCCCTGCTGGCCGAGCGGCTACAGGGCGTGATCGCCGAAACCGAAACCGCCGACGCGTTCACCAGGATGGACCGCATCCTCACCGCCTACTTCGACCACATGATCGACGACCCGGCCTCGGCCAGATTGTTCCTGGTGGAGGTGTACGCGGTCGGGCCGTCGGCGATCGAGGCGCGGATGGAGTTGCAGAGCCGGTTCGTCGCGGTGGTGGCCACCATGCTCGGCGCCAAGACCGCCGAGCAGCACTTCGCCTGCGCGACCCTGGCCGCCGCGATCGGCGCGATGGTCACCGGCAAGATCGCCGGCGACGATCTGGACGGCCTGCGCGCGCTGAAGGAACCGCTGATCGACCTGGCCCGCCGCTCGGGGCCGGTCTACGGCACCGCGTTCGCCGGCTGATCCGGCACCGCCACGTCCCTGCGCGGTCCGGAGAACCGCCACGCGCCGATTCCGAGGCCGACCACGACCGGGACGAGCAGCGCCAGGCCGGTCGAACCCCAGCCGCCGAGGCCGGAGACGAACGCGTCGAGCACCGTCTTCGTGGCGAAGAACAGGAACAGCAGGCCGGAGGCGAAGGCGATGCCGCGTTCGGGCAGGTGCTTACCCGCCAGCTTGCCGACCAGAATCGCCAGGCCACCGGCGGCGACCATGCCGATGGTCGAGCCGATCCAGACGGCGAGCCAGCCGTTCTTCGAGGCCAGCGCGGCGGCGGCGAACATGGTGCGGTCGCCGAGCTCGGCGAGCATGAAGGCGGAGATCACGACGAGGAAGGCATTGCGGGTGCTCGGTGGCGGCGTATCTTCGGCCTCTTCGGCGGAGCCCAGCGCGTCGCGCAGCGTCCACAGGCCGACGACCAGCAGCGTGAGCGCGGTGACGACGGCGATGGCGTTCGCGGGCAGCGCGGTTCCGAGGAAATGGCCGACACCGGCGGCGATGAGATTGACGGCCACGCTGGCGACGCTGATCCCGGCCAGGACAACCCACCAGCGATAGCGCAACGAGAACGTCAGCGCCATCAGCTGCGATTTGTCACCCAGCTCGGCGAGGAACAGCACGCCGAAGCTCAGCAGGATCGTGGCGATCATGAAAGTCAGCTCCCAGGTGGATAACTCCGGCCTGTGGCTGAAGAAACGGGTGCGCCTCCAGCCACACCGGTCAACGGATCGGTTTGTGGCCGAAGGTCTCGCCCACCGGTGGTGACCGGTTCGCGCAGCCGGACCGCGCCGAATGTGGCGCCGATCAGTATGTCGACTGTGCGATTGCGGGCTACTCCCCTTCGCTGCTGTCCACCCTAGCCCGATTGCTACCGGTATGCCAACTCCGTGTAATCGAAATCGCAAAGGGCGCAATAAGTTTGGCGATGCGGCCGCGATAGTTCGGTTTCCCTGATCTACCCGCGCCGGACGGCCGTTGCCGGGTATTCGCCAGACCTGGTCGGCGAAAGTCTCAGGCCGCCAGCAACATTGCGAGGACGGCGGTATCGGGATCGCTGATCAGATCCATCCCGACGCGGCTCACCAGCGAGGTGACGGTCCCGTCGAGCTCGGCCTCGGCCCACGCCGCGCGATGCTCGAGACCCAGATGCGGCACGCCCGGCAGCAGCACGCAGCCCGAGGCCGCGCCCACGCATTCGGGCAGCGACGGCCGGGTCTCCGACGGCGGATGCAGCATCAGCAGCGCGGGCGGCACGTGATCGGCGAACCGGCCCGGCTCGACCGCCTCCGCGCCGAGCACCGGCCCCTCCGCCAGCACCAGGCCGACGGTGCCCGGTTCCGGATCGTCGGGCAGCTCCTCGCGCACGCCGAACACGGTCGAGGTGACCAGCAGGCCGGGCATCGAGGCCACCCGGACCGCGAGCACCAGCACCTGCGCCCACTCCTTGGTGGTGTCCGGCCACCGGCCCGACACGACGAATCCCTGCAGATGACCGCGCGCCTGGAACGGCGTGATCCCGATCGGACCGTGCGTCGTCATGATGGCCTCCCGACTATCCGGGGGCTTCGGTGCCCTGTATGTCAGGAATAGCCCGAAAACCATCTGGCACACAAGTACCAATGACTGCTAACCCGCCTCTCCGCGACTCTTGCCGGTCGTCGGGTGCCACCTGGGTATCGACCGGGCAGTCTGTCGAGCGCAGCCCGAGTTTTGGGCGTGCCCGGCGAGTTACCCATGTTCGTGCGAAACCAGGCGGGACGGCGAAGGCCCCCCGACAGCGTCGAGGGGCCTTGCGTCTACTCAGGCAACTCAGCCGAAGATGAGGCCTTTGCCCTGGGTCACGGCGCGGGCGAAGCGCTCCTGCACGTCGGCCCAGTTGACGACGTTCCAGAACGCGGTCACGTAGTCGGCCTTGACGTTCTTGTACTGCAGGTAGAAGGCGTGCTCCCACATGTCGACCTGCAGCAGCGGGATGATGCCGATCGGCACGTTGGCCTGCTGGTCGTACAGCTGGAAGGTCAGCAGCTTCTGGCCGAGGGTGTCGTAACCCAGGACGGCCCAGCCGGAGCCCTGCAGGCCGTTCGCGGCAGCGGTGAACTGCGCGCGGAACTTGTCGAACGAACCGAACTGGTCGTCGAGCGCGGCGGCCAGGTCACCGACCGGCTTGTCACCACCGTTGGGCGAGAGGTTTTTCCACCAGATGGAGTGGTTGGTGTGGCCACCCAGGTGGAACGCCAGGTTCTTCTCGTTCAGGAAGATGGCGGCGTGGTCGCCGGCCTCACGGGCGGCTTCCAGCTTCTCCAGTGCCGCGTTGGCGCCGGCGACGTAGGCGGCGTGGTGCTTGGTGAAGTGGATCTCGTTGATCTGTCCGGAGATGTGCGGCTCCAGCGCGCTGAAGTCCCAATCGAGTTCGGGCAGTGTGTAGACGGCCACGATGTCCCTTTCCGTGTGTCGGGCTGTGTGCGCCCATTCGGACGAGCACACCAACCATCATTCGTACACCCGCTCGCTGCAACCGCAGCCGTGCGGTCCCTCATTCCCGGGAGGGAGCGGGTGGCGCCGAATCGGCCCGGGTTACAGCGGAGGGGCGACGTCGGCCTTGGATGCCCTGGCGTCGCCGGAATCGTGTGCGGCCCACCAGCGGCGACCGCCATCGATGAACTCCGCCATGGGGATTTCCTGGCCACCGAGGTCGGTGACGGCGATCTTGTCGAACCAGACGCGGACATCGAGTTCCCGCGGATCGATGCCCTCCTCCTGGGAGAACTCGATGACGTGCGCGGCGATGCGCTGATCGAGCACCGTGTCGAAGCTGAGCAGCTCGCTCCACAGTGTCCAGCCGCTGTCGTCGAGATCGATGAATTCCCAGCCGTGCAGCCCGCCGCCGCCGAAACTCTCGATCGCTTCGTCGAGTTGGTCGAGGGTCAGCGGGAGGACCCTGGCCTCGATGTCGTCCCAGCGCTGGATGCGCAGGGACGCGGCGACCCGGGTGACTCCGGTGAAGGTGAGCAGGACTTTCGCCTCGGTCGGCGCTGGTCCTTCGGCGGGTAGCGTCAGCACCTCGAGAGCGAGTCGCAGCCGCCCCGCCGCGGCGTCCACCTCTACTCCGAGACAGGTTGATTCGGACAAAGCGGTATTCAGGCCGTTGATGTCGAAACTGTCGAGTAGCCCCCTGCTCACGTTCATGCGCTCAGGCTACCGATCTGGCCGCCCAGATCCCAGGATTTAGGATTTTCTCTAAGGATGTCGTTTTTATGGAACCGAAATGGCCCGGCTCGCGTCCAAGTAGATGTCGGGACCGATGCAACCGCGGAATCCCGACGTCAGCGGCGAACGGCCGCTCCGGGATGACATGGAGGGGAGTCCCGGATCGGCCGTTTCGCCGACTGACTTCCCCGGCTCCACGTCGGTTGATAGCCCGCGCCTCACGGTTGTGTGCTGACCGATAGCTGAGACCTGTGGATCAAGTTGTGGATTCTGTGGATAACCCCCATCCATCCACAGACCGCGCACAGCCTCGCCCGGCGTCGCTTCCGGCATGGCAGGATCGAGGCGTGACGAGCTCCGATGTCCCCACGGTGCCGGTGGGTGCGGTACCCGCCGCGTTCGACGACGCCGAGCCGGTGGCCGGCGCCCAGCTGCTCGACGTGCGCGAACCCGACGAGTGGGAGCTCGGCCACGCGCCGGGCGCGATCCACATCCCGATGGTCGACGTGCCGGCCAGGATCGACGAGATCGACATCGACGCCGAGGTGTACGTCGTGTGCAGGCAGGGCGGGCGCTCGATCGAGGTCGTCAAGTACCTGGCCCATATCGGGTACGAGGCAGTGAACGTCGCGGGGGGAATGGTGGCCTGGCAGCAGACCGGCCGCCCGGTGGTCGCCGACGGCGAGCACGAAGCCAAGATCTACTAGTCCGGAACGGGGTGCGCGGGTGAGTTCGGTGGTGCAACCATGTGCGCGCTGTGGCGCGCGGTGGGCCGTGCAGGGCGCGCCGATGCACTGGTGCCCGCGCTGCCGTGGCGTGCTGCTCTCGCCGGGCAAGGTCGACGCGCCCGCCTCCCAGCGCAACTACCGCTGGGTCGCGCGCAGGCCCGATCACCGCATCCGCAAGGCCGGGGCATCGACCACGCCCGCACCGCTCGGCCCCACACCGCGCTACACCGAGATTCCGCGCTGGGGCCTGCTCGATCCGCCATCGGCGCCCGGTCGCGAGCCGGAGCGGCCGCTGCGTGGCATCGCGGCCAACCGCGATCTCCTGCTTGTCGTCACCGCGCTGGCCTTCCTGGTCGCGGCCTTTGCCGAATACGGCCGGTACCTGATCCTGCTGCGCAACCGGACCACGCTCATCCCCAGCTGGCTGCTGTGGATCTCGGACATGTCGGTGTGGGTGTTCGGGGTCATCGCGCCGCTGTGTGCCCTCGCCGCCGCGCTCGCGCTGGTCGCGTGGCTGATCGAAGCGCGGCGCGCGCGCTTCGCCGCGCAGGGCAGGCGCGATCCGCGGCGCCGGTGGTCGCTGATCCTTGGCTGCCTTGTGCCCGGCGTGAACCTGATCTGGCCGGGGGTCTTCCTCACCGAGCTGCTCGAGCCCGCGGCCGATCCGCGTGCGCTGCGGGCCGTGCGGATCTGGTGGGCGGGCTGGGTGGTCAGCGGCCTGATCCTGGTCGGCGCGACGCTGTGGCGTGACGCGTCGACCCTGCAGGCCGAGGCCGACGGTGTCTCGTTCACCGCGTTCAGCGACCTGTGCGCGGCCGGTTTCGCGGTGCTCACGCTGTGGACGGTCCGTCAGCTCGAAGGCCGCGACCTGCGTGGCGCGCCGCGCACAGCGCACCGCTGGGTGATGGCCGCCGATCCCGCCGAGGTCGTCATCGCCCCGGTCAAGCCCGGGGTGCCGGGGACCGGGCAGGATGAGGATGAACGCGCGAATCCCGCCGAAACAGGCGAGAATACGCAGGAGGAGGTTGTGGCCAAGTGAGCCAGGGCAATCGCGCGCCATTCGTTGTCGCGCACCGTGGTGCGTCTGCGGCGCGCCCCGAGCACACCCTCGCCGCCTATGAGCTGGCGCTCGAGCAGGGTGCCGACGGTGTCGAGTGCGATGTCCGGCTGACCCGCGACGGGCATCTGGTCTGCGTGCACGACCGCACCGTCGACCGCACCTCCGACGCCACCGGCCTGGTCAGCGAACTGACCCTGGCCGAGCTGCGCGACATGAACTTCGGCACCGACGACGCGCCGTCCGGTGTCCTGGCCCTCAGCGACCTGATCGGCCTCGTGCTCGACTGGCGCAGCAGACCGACCAAGCTGTTCATCGAGACCAAGCACCCCGTGCGCTACGGCGCGCTGGTGGAGAACAAGGTGCTCGCCGAACTCCAGCGTTTCGGGATCGCCACGCCAGCCTCGGCCGACCACTCCCGCGCGGTGGTGATGTCGTTCGCCGCGACCGCGGTCTGGCGGATCCGCCGTGCCGCCCCGCTGCTGCCGACCGTGCTGCTCGGCGAATCCTCGCGCTTCCTCGGCGGTGGCGCCGCGACCACCGTCGGCGCGACCGCCGTCGGCCCCTCGGTGAAGACGCTGCGCGAACATCCCGAACTCGTCGACAAGGCCGCCGCCGCGGGCCGCGCCACCTACTGCTGGACCGTCGACGATCCCGATGACGTGACATTGTGCGCCGACCTCGGCGTCAGCTGGGTCGCCACCAATCACCCCGGCCGCACCAAGGCGCTGCTCGCAGGCGTGTGAGTTTTCCGCCGGGTCGCGCGCACCGACATCGCCGCTCGGCCATAAACTCTCGCCGTGGGTAAAAGCAAGCGGAACAGTCCGAAGCCCGACAGTAATCGGGCTCAGCGTCTCGCCGAGCGGCGTGCGGCGCAGGAGCAGGCATCTGCGGCCCCGACGCGGCCGTTCGAGGGGCTTGCTGCCGAATGTGATCTGGTGGCGCTGCGGGAGTTCGTGCCGTCGGCGACCGCGACCTTGAAGCTGGTGCCCGGTGTCGCCGCCGAGCGCTCGGTGACGCTGGCGACGGTGCTACCCGGTGCGGTGGCCGCGCTGGTCCGCGCCGGCGACGAGCCGGTCGGCTACGTCGGCACGCAGATGCAGCACCAGGGCACCGACCCGTCCGCCGACATCGCCGCGGCGATCCTGTGGACGCAGTCCGCCGAGCCCGGTGAGTCGCTGAACTCGGCCGAGTCCGTCGACGGCGGTCCGCGTCTGGCCGACGTCATCGATCCGGGCGCCGACCTGGAGCTCACCGTGCACCAGGACTTCGACTGGTGGGTGCCCGAGGGCGTGACCCCCGATCCGCAGGTGGCGGCGACGATCGAGCAGGCCAAGCAGGCCATCATGCCGTCGGCGCGACTGGATCTGGGCGGCGACGGTGTCGGCGCGGCCTGGTGGGTCGACGCGGGCGAGAAGGCGCATGTGCGCTGGGTGCGTCCCGAGGACGAGGACAAGCTGATGCCGGCGCTGGCTCGCGTGCACGCCGCGGGCGGCCTGCACATGGGCGAGGGCTCGCGCTTCGCCGGTTCGTTCCGTACGCACGGCCTGCTGGTGCCGGTGTTCGATCTCGATCCCGAGCGGCACCCCAGCGAGTGGGAGGCCCCTGCCCGCGAATTCGGTGCGCGACTGGCCGAGGCGCTGGCCTCGGACGCCCCGATGACGGGCGAGGAACGGCGTTCACGCGACGGCCTGCGTTCGCGCCAGGTCACCCTGCGCTGAACTCAATGAAATAGAAACGCAGAACGGATTCGGCTCGCGGCGCGCGATCCGAAACCGGGGGGCTACCTGAGAGGTGGGCGCCCGCGGGGGGGGGGGGCCCCGCTGCCGGCGGCGGGGGGGTGATCTACCGCGCGGTTTTGTTAT
>NZ_JBHXMY010000074.1:9473-16574 GCF_042720195.1 Nocardia sp. NPDC058497
GTTCCCTCACCGAGCTCGACCTGCTCCTTCCCGACGGCGAGCGGGTGTCGGTGCGGGTGGCCGCGTACCGGCGGCGGGGGGCGGCGCGGCCCCCCCCCCCAAACCCGGGGGCGAACGTCAGAGGTGGCCGCCGGCGGCGGAGGGGGCACCGGAGGCGTCGGACGGGGTGGACATCTCCCGCGCGATGAAGTTCTCCAGGTCGAACAGGTTCGACCCGGCCCGGTCGGCGATGTTGAGCAGCGTGTTCATGCGCGCGACTTCCTCGACCTGCTCCTTGAGGAACCACTGCATGAACTGCTCGCCGAGGTAGTCGCCTTCCTCGCGGGCGGTGCTGGCCAGTTGGATGATCTGGTCGGTGACCGTCTTCTCCTGGGCCAATGCCAGCGCGATCGGCGCGCGGGCGTCCTCGAAATGCGACTTGGCCGCATCGATGCCCGCGATGTCGATGTTGATATCGCGGTCGAGGAAATACTGAACGATCATCATCGCGTGGTTACGTTCTTCCACGGACTGTGCATAGAACCGCTTGGCCAGCTGCGGCAGATCGGCATTGTCGAACCACACCGCAATGGCGATGTACTGGTGTTCGGCATTGAACTCATGTCGGATCTGGTCTTGAAGCAGGCTGTGGAATTTGCTACGCGGGTTTTCCGAATGACTCGACATGCCGGCAACATTAGCGCTGGTCACAGGGCTTGTCATCCAAGTGCAACCTTATTGAGGGAAGTATTCCCTAAGCAAGTACTCCCTAACTAAACCTGCCCTGCCCCAGCCATTTTCGGTGCTGCGTTGTCCACCGGGACCTTGCCCGCCAGCTCGCGCCGAATGAATTCCTCCACGTCGAACAGATTCTGCTGGCGGTCCAGCACGGTGAGCAGTGTGCTCATCTCCGCGACGTCGGCCACCTGTTCTTTGAGGAACCACTGCACGAATTGTTCGCCGAGATAATCCTGGGCGGTCCGCGCCGCCGCGGCGAGTCCGCTGATCTGCGCGGTGGTCGCCCGCTCGCGGTCGAGCAGGAAAGCGATCGCGGCGCGCGGCGAATCGAACTCGGAGCGCACCTCGTCGAGGCCCCCGATCGTCACCGAGATATCGCGGTCGAGCAGATACTGGACCATCCGCATCGCATGGCCGCGGCTCTGCGCCGATCGGGCATAGGTCTGCGCGGCCAGCTCGGGTAGTCGCTGTGTGTCGAAGTACACGGCGGCGGCCAGATACTGTTGCGCGGCGGTCAGCCCGTGCCGGATCTGGTCTCGCAGCAGCTCGATGAACGAACGGTCCTCGGCCATACCGTCGACGTTACCGCGTCAGCAGCTCCTCGGGAATCTGTTGGTCGTTGGCCAGTGCCTCGAAGAAGCCGGGCGCCTTCGACTTGTCCCACAGCAACACGTTGCCGACGTCGGTGTCGTCGAAGCCGCCGATCGGCACGCTGGTGGTGACGGTGTCGCCGCGCATCGCCCAGCCCAGGGCTGCCAGGTTCCAGATGTGGTCGCCGTCATCGACTTTCAGCGATCCGGCCACCCCGGTGGCCATCGGCCACAGCGCGAACGGGTTGGCCAGCGTGCCCATGCTCGTCGCCTTCTTCAGCAGCGCCGACATGAACAGGCGCTGATGGTTCATCCGGTCGACATCCGCGCGCGGCGTGGCCCTGGTCCGCACGAAACCGAGCGCCTCCGGCCCGCTGAGCTCCTGACAGCCCGCGGGCAGGTCCAGCCCGGCCAGCGGGTCGACGATCGGCTCCTCCAGGCACATCTCGATCCCGCCGAGCGCGTCGACGACGCCGGCGAAACCGCCGAAGCCGATCTGGGCGTAGTGGTCGATCCGCAGGCCGGTCGCGATCTCGACGGTCTGCACCAGCAGCGGCGCGCCGCCGAGGGCGAACGACGCGTTGAGCTTGTCCCTGCCGTGGCCGGGAATGCTGACGTAGGAGTCGCGCGGCAGGCTGACCATCGTGGTCGGCCCGGACGACGGGATGTGCACCAGCATGATCGTGTCGGTGCGTTCGGGACCGATGTCGCCGCCGGTCGCCAGTTCCTGTTCCTGCTCGGTCGACAGGTCACCGCGACCGTCGGAACCGACAAGCAGCCAGTTCGTGCCCGGCGTATCGCCGACCCGGTCGCGGGGGGTGGGGAGGGGGGGGGTCCCGGGGGGCGAGTTGTGGCGGGGGACCACCCCCGCGCTCAGCCCCGCGCTCAGAGCCCCCCCCCTCAGCGTCATCCACCGGAACGGATGACGCCTGCGTGGCCGCCGCGGCGGCCTGGCCTGCCTGCCCACATCGGGCGGGGGCGGGGTGCGCCGGGGCGGGACGCCGTCGTGATGGGGGACCGGTCGCTGGGTCGGCGCGTGCCGGACCGGCTCGCGATGCGGCACCGGGCGCTGCGTCGGCGCGTGCCTGCGCGGCTGCTCGGTCGGTATCTGCGAGTAGGCCAGCGGCTCGCCGCGGCCGTCACGGTGCAGGACCTGGGTCGGCTCGATGTGCGAGGCGGGGGGTTCGCGGCGCGGCGCGGGGTTGTAGCGGACCGTCGGACCCTCGCCCGGCGGTGGCATGCGCTGGGGGTTGCCGTGCCGGACCGTCGGATCGTCGCCGGGCAGCGGACGGCCCTGACGTGGACCGTTGCCACGCCCGGGCGGCGGCAGCGGAGGACCACCGGGGCGGCCTGCCTGCGGCGGCACCCGGCGCCTACGCGGGTCATCGCGGGGATCGTCGCCGTTCATCACTGGGGCACTCTACTGATCGTCGGGTGCGCGGGTCGGTTGTGCGCGCTCGGTCACTACTGGGATACCCCGCTCGGGCCCCCGTGTTAGCGCGAAACGCGGGGATGTGGCCGGACTCGCCGTGACACGCCGCTCACGGCAGCCAGCCGACGCGACCGCGCAGCACGGTGTAGCCGAGGTAGGCGACCGCGTCGATCGTCGCGTGCGCCAGGATCAGCGGCCACAGCCGGTTCGTGCGCTGCCAGTACCGGCCGAAGAGCAGGCCCATCACGATGTTGCCGAGGCCGCCACCGATCCCCTGGTACAGGTGGTAGCTGCCGCGCAGCAGCGCCGACGCGACCAGCGAGCGGTTGTCCGACCAGCCGAGCTGACGCAGCCGGGTGAGCAGATAGCCGACCACCAGCACTTCCTCGGCCACCGAGTTCGCGCAGGCCGACAGGATCAGCACCGGCAGCCGCCACCAGTGCTCCGACAGCGAACTCGGCACGATGGTGACGCTGAATCCCAGCGCGTGCACGAGTAGGTACAGCCCGAGCCCGGGCAGGCCGATCACCGCGGCCAGCAGCAGACCCGGCACCACATCGCCGCGCCCGATCCTGGCCAGGCCGATCAGCCGCGGTCCGATTCCGCTGCGCCACAACAGGTACAGGCCGAGCGCGGCCCAGGCCAGCAACCGGGTGACGCTGACGAGCTGGAACAGCAGGTCGAGCACCGAGTTGTCCGACCGGGAGGCGTTGAGCGCCACCGTGCGCCCGCCGATGCCACCGGGCGAGAGCGCCGAATCCAGCAGCGCCAGACCGGCACTGATCCCGCTCAGCCCGAAGGTCACCAGCAAGACGATCGCGATCTCCAGTCGGAGACCGAACCGTTCCCGCTCGCTCAGCTGGGTGTCCGGAGGATCGACGCGCATGTCGCGCAGTGTAGGCAGCTGGCACAACATCAGCCCGTCGCCGGGTTCAGATGCGGCGCAGGCCGTTCAGGTAGGGGCAGCCCGCCAGGATGCGCACCGCTTTGCTCAGCGATTGGACGTCGTCGGCGGGGGTGGCGAAGGGCAGGCGCACGTCGTGGTCGCCCTCGGTGCTCTCCACGCGCAGGGTCAGGCCGTAGCGGTCGATGGCCAGCGGATGCACCATCCCGCCGCGCAGCCGGGTCGGCAGGTGCCGGGCCAGCTGGGCGACGATGTCGGCGTGATCCTCGGCCATGTGCTGCAGCCAGGCGCTCTCGAGTTCGCAGAACGGGTCGGGCGAGGCGGCGCGCAGGTCGGCGTGGTCGACCGATTCGGCGCCGGAGGTGTCGGCCAGCACCGCCGAATTCACCACCACGCGCAGCAGGGTGACCCCGTGACCCACATCGAGCAGGCCCGGATGCGGGAACTCCTTGGCGATCTCGATCGCGAGCGCGCGCTGCGCCTGCTCGGGCACCTGCCGCACCCAGCCGCGCAACCACACCAGTGCCCGGACCGGCTCGCGCAGCGGCAGCGGCGCGTGATCGGTGAGTTCGAGCACCGCGGAGGTCTCGTTCGCCGTCGCGGCCAGCGCCGCCGCGAGCGAGCCGGCCGGCACCGCGATCACCGCGTCGCCGCACCGGCGCAGATGATGCAGCGTGGTCGGCACCGGATCGATGCCGGGCAGCGCGAGCATCGCCGACTCCGCGTGCGCGCACGCGCTGCGCACGCGCTCGGCGGTCGTCGGCGCGAGGATCGTGGTAGGGCTCGACATTGACAACCTCCGCGAACTGTTGATTAGGTAAACCTAAGCTAAGTTACCGCGATCATTCGCGCAAGAGGGACACCCCGCGGAATCGCCGAAAATTCCGCATCTACGGTGGTCTGATGACGCACGACGACCACGCGACGCCCGCCGAACCCGTCCTGGTCACCCTGTCGACGCCCGCCCGCCGCAGTCTGGTGGCCGGCCTGGTCCGGCCGCTAGGCGGCGCGCCGGAGACCGCGGAAATCGTCGACGTCGACATCCCCGATGCCGAGCTGGCGGCGTTCCTGGTCCGCATCGCCCACGCCGACCACGGCTTCGTCGCCCGCACAGCCGACGGGGCACGTGCCGTCGCCATCGTCGCCGGTACGGTCGCCGCCCTGTGCGGCGAGGACATCCCGACCGCCCTCACGAATCCCGATGTCGATTTCCTGACCTCGCTCAAGCCACCGGCCATCGAAGCAACCCGGACGGTTCTGCTCGCCATCGAAACCGACGATGAGCAGGCGATCACGGACGCTCTCCGCGTCTTGGATTCCTGAGCCGGGCCGACTTCGGACAACGATCCAGCTAATCTTTCTGTGTGCCGCGTATTGCGTATTTCGGGCCGTCCGGGACGTTCACCGAGATGGCTCTGGCGAAGTTCGAGAACTCGGGGGCCTTCGACGGCCCGGTCGAGCGAGTAGCCGCGCCGAGTCAGGGTGCGGCACTGGATCTGATCCGGTCCGGCGATGTCGACGGCGCGGTGGTGCCGATCGAGAGTTCCGTCGAAGGGTCGATTCCCGCGACGCTGGATTCGCTGGCCATCGGGCCGCGACTGCAGATCGTCGCCGAGACCGAGCTCGAGGTGAGCTTCACGATCGTGGCGCGCCACGGCATCACGCTCGACCAGGTGCGCACGCTGGCTGCCTACCCGGTAGCCGCCGCGCAGGTCAGGCAGTGGGTGGCGCGGAACATGCCGGCGGCGCGGCCGTTCACGTCGGCCTCCAACGCGGCCGCCGCCGAGGACGTGGCCGCGGGAACCGCCGACGCCGCGGTGTCGACCGCGCTGGCGGGCGAGCGGCTCGGACTGGCCACGCTGGCCGCCGGGGTGGCCGACCACGACCAGGCGATCACCCGGTTCGTCCTGGTGACGCGGCCGGGAGTCGCACCGCACGCGACCGGCGCCGATCGCACCTCGATCGTGCTCGAGCTGCCGAACGAGCCCGGCTCGCTGATGCGCGCGTTCGCCGAATTCGCCACCCGCGGCGTCGATCTGACCAGAATCGAGTCGCGGCCGACCCGGACCTCGATGGGCACCTACCGCTTCTACCTGGACTGCGTCGGGCACCTCGACGATCCGGCGGTCGCGGAGACATTGAAGGCATTGCATCGCACGGCGCGGGTCCGGTTCCTCGGATCGTGGCCCGCGTACTCGGAGGTCGGTACGCCGCCCCCGTCGGACGAACCTGCCGCAGAATGGTTGACGCAATTGCGAAAGGGGGTCGCTGACCTATGACTACACGCGCGAAGCTGGTGCTGGTGCGGCACGGCGAGACCGAGGGCAACGTCGCGAAGATCCTCGATACCCAGGTGCCCGGCCTCCCGCTGACCGAACGCGGTGTGGCGCAGGCGAAAGCGTTCGGCGCGAGTCTGGCGCGCGCGCCGCAGGTGCTGGTGTCGTCGGCGGCGCTGCGCGCCCGGCAGACGGCGAGCTACATCGAGGCCGCCACCGGCTCGGCCGCCCACGTCCTCGACGGCCTGTTCGAGGTGCAGGTCGGCGAGCTGCACGGGCGCTCGGACCAGGAGGCCCACGACCTCTTCCAGCAGATCTACCGCGGCTGGCACCTCGGTGAACTCGACACCAGGGCGCCCGGCGGCGAATCGGGGCACGAGGTGCTCGACCGGATCGTGCCGGTGCTCGAAGGGCTGCGCACGGAGTTCCTCACCGAGGGCGCCGACGGTGACGTGGTGGTCGTCAACCACGGCGCCGCCATGCGGCTGGTCGCCAAGACGCTGGCCGGGGTGGCGCCGCCGTTCACCACGAACAACCACCTCGACAACACCGAGACGATCGAACTGCTGCCCACCGAGGACGGCGGCTGGGAGTGCCTGCGCTGGGGCAGGTTCACGCCGCCGTTCACGGTCAAGGCCGAGCCGACGGCCGACGACCCGATGGGGTAGTCACCCCAGGTTGTCGGCCTTCGCGGCCGGGAATTCGGTGCGGATCGGCAGTGATTCGATGAGATCGGCGACCGCCGTCCGCAGGCGCGCGTTGGTGCCCGAGGCGATGGACGACCACTTCACGCCGTCGTCGGCGACGCTGGCGGTGATGATGAATCTGCCCGCCCGCGTGTTGAACACGGCGATGTGGTTGTCCTGGATGTCGCGGGTGCCGTCACCGTAGGCGACGCCGACGATCTCGGCGTAGGAGTGGATCTCCACCAGCGCCGAGGCGAGCGCGGGCGCGTCGCCGGCCGGTTTGCCGATCTTGCTCAGCCGCTCCGTGGTGGCCGCGACGTCGCCGGTGTCGCCGAAGATCGGCGCGAGTTCCTCGGTGGGAGCGTTCATCCCGTACAGCTCGAGCGCTTCGGACTGCCCGAGCGCCTGCAGTACCGCGCCGGGCAGGTCCAGGCCCGCGTCGTCGATGACGTAGGACTCCGGCCCGCGCAGGGCGACGACCGCGCGGTCGTCGCCC
>NZ_JBHXMY010000075.1:0-16395 GCF_042720195.1 Nocardia sp. NPDC058497
GAACCAGCTCGGGGCCGCGGCGGTGAAGCGGTCGCGGTCCCACTGCCCCGCTCCGGCGGGGACCGCGCCGAGCAGCCGGGTCTCGGTGACCCGGGGCAGGTCGTCTCGATTGCAGAGCGAGGCGAGGTCGGGGGCCGTCGGCCAGGAACCGATGACCAGTCCGGCGCAGGGCACGCCGGCCGCTGCCAGGGTGCGGGTGGTGAGTTCGCTGTGGTTGAGGGTGCCGAGTCGGGCGGCGGCCACGACGAGAACCGGCGCGCCGAGCTTCTGCGCGAGGTCGAGCAGCGTGAACTCCCCCATCCGGACGAGTAGCCCGCCCGCGCCTTCGACCAGGATCAGGTCGGCGTCGCGCAACGCGTCGACCGCGGCGACGGTCTCGTCGAGGGACAGCAGGGGCATGCCCGCGCGCCGGGCGGCGGTGTCGGGGGCGAGCGGTTCCGGGTAGCGGGCGAGTTCGACGGTGCGGGTGACGCCGGACAGGCGGGTGACCTCGGCGAGGTCACCGGGTTCGCCGGGGGCGATGCCGGTCTGGGCGGGCTTGCACACCGCGACCGCCCGGCCCGTGGCCTGGGCGGCGGCGGCCACGGCCGCGGTGACGACGGTCTTGCCGACATCTGTCGACGTGCCGCTGATCAGCAGGAGGCTCATGCCCGCACCACTTCCTTGCCGCGGGCCTCGGCGAGCACCTCGCCGAGAACGTCGGCGATGACGTCGAGTTCGGTGGGCGTGAGGTTCGCGCGGGCGGTCAGCCGCAGGCGGGAGGTGCCTTCGGGGACCGACGGCGGGCGGAAGCAGCCGACGTCGAGGCCGCGTGCCCGGCAGGCCTGGGCGGCGTCGAAGGCGAGCTGGGCTTCGCCGAGCACGACGGAGACGACCGCGGAGTCCGGTTCGGGCACCCCGGCGATCCGCGCGATATCGGCCGCCCGGTCGAGCACCCGCGAGGCCATCGCGGGGTCGCGGCGCAGGAGACCGAGCGCGGCGCGGGCCGCGCCGACCGCGGCGGGAGCCAGGCCGGTGTCGAAGATGAAGGTGCGGGCGGCGTCGATCAGATGGGCGCGGATGCGCGCGTCGGCGAGGACGACCCCGCCCTGGGCGGCGAACGCCTTGGACAGGGTGGCGGTGATGACGAGGTCCGGTTCACCGGCCAGGCCCATCTCGTGGACCAGACCGCGTCCACCCGCGCCGCGCACACCGAGCCCGTGCGCCTCGTCGACGATGAGGACAGCGCCGTTGGCCCGGCTCACCCGGTGCAGGTCGGCGAGCGGGGCCAGATCGCCGTCGGCGCTGAACACCGAATCGGTGAGGACCAGCGCGCGTTCCTCGGAACGCTCCGCGAGCAGGCGTTCCACGGCCGCGACATCACGGTGCGGAGCGATCTCGACCCTGGCCCGCGAGAGCCGGCACGCGTCGACCAGGGAGGCGTGGCTGCCCGCATCGGAGACGACGAGGGTGCCGCGTCCGGCGAGTGCGGTCACCGCGCCCAGGTTCGCCGCGTAGCCGGAGGCGAAGACCAATCCCGTTTCGGCGCCGACGAATTCGGCCAGTTCGGCTTCGAGCTGCGCGTGTTCTGCGGTCGTTCCGGTGACCAGGCGGGAACCGGTGGACCCGGCGCCCCAGCGGCGCACGGCGGCGATCGCGCCCTCGACGACCTCGGGATGGCGGACCAGTCCGAGGTAGTCGTTGGAGGCCAGGTCGATCGCGGGCGACTCGGCGGCGCGCACGCGCAACTGTCTGCGCAGCCCGGCGTCGACCCGCTCGGCCGCGCGCTTGTCCAACCAGCTCAACGGATCCGTAGTCACAGCTGAGGAGCTTACTTGAACGCCGTTCAGGAGTGTCATCCGAGCGAGGCCTTGACCGCGGCGCGCACGGCGCCGGTGATGGTGGCGATGTCTTCGGTGGTGCTGATGAAGGGCGGCATCGTGTAGACGAGATTGCGGAACGGGCGCAGCCAGGCGCCCGCGTCGACGGCGGCGTCGGTGGCCGCGCGCATGTCAACCGGTTCGGCGAGCTCGACGACGCCGATCGCGCCGAGCACCCGCACGTCGGCGACGCCCGGCAGCCCGGCGATCGGTTCCAGGCCCAGCCGCAGCTCGGATTCGATCCGGGCGACCTCGCCGCGCCAGTCCCGCGAGCGCAGCAGGTCGATCGAGGCCACCGCGACGGCGCACGCCAGCGGATTGCCCATGAAGGTGGGCCCGTGCATCAGACCGCCGTGCGCCGCGCTGATCGTCTCGGCGATCCGCGCGGTGCACAGCGTGGCGGCCAGGGTGAGATAGCCGCCGGTCAGCGCCTTGCCGACGCACATCACGTCGGGCGCGACCCCGGCGTGGTCGGCGGCGAACAGCGCGCCGGTGCGGCCGAATCCGGTGGCGATCTCGTCGAAGACGAGCAGGACGTCGTTCTCGTCGCAGATCCGGCGCAGTTCGGTGAGATAGCGCGGATCGTGCCAGCGCATCCCGCCCGCGCCCTGGACGACCGGTTCGACGATCACGGCGGCCAGCTCGTCGCGATGGGCGGCGATCGAGCGATCGAGCTCGGCGACGTAGTCGGGTTCGAAGCTCACCGGGGGCGTGGGAACGAAGACCTGCTCGGTGAGGACGTCGGTCCACAGCGTGTGCATGCCACCGTCGGGGTCGCACACGCTCATCGGGGTGAAGGTGTCGCCGTGGTAGCCGCCGCGCCAGGTCAGCAGCCGGTGCTTGCCCGGCTTGCCGACGCCGCGCCAGTACTGCAGGCACATCTTCGCCGCGACCTCGACCGAGACCGAGCCGGAATCGCAGAGGAACACCTTGTCCAGCCCGGCGGGCGTGAGCTCGACGAGCAGCTGGGCCAGCCGGGTGGCCGGTTCGTGGGTGAGCCCGCCGAACATCACGTGACTCATCCGCTGCGACTGCGCGAGCAGCGCGGCGTCGAGGACCGGGTGCCGGTAGCCGTGCACGGCCGCCCACCAGGAGCTCATCCCGTCGACGAGCTCACGGCCGTCGGCGAGGGTGAGCCTGGTGCCCGCCGCGCTCGCGACGACCAGCGGTTTGGTGGTCGCGGGGAAGCCGCCGTAGGGATGCCAGACGTGTTCGGCATCGAGGGCGGTGATCTGCTCGGGAGTCAGGTCCACAGGTTTCCTCGTCGTCGCCCGGTGCCGCCGGAGCGACGGCCTTGAACACCGTTCAAGTTATCACCTACCGTTCGCGGCCGACGTGCTGATCGGCGATGACTCCGGGAATGCGCCCCAGCGCGGTACGAACGTCACCGAGCGTGGCCCCGCCGAGTTCGGCCGCGATCGCCTCCTCGATCCGGCGAATGTGCTCGCCTGCCAGGGCGAGAGCCTCGCCGCCCGCCGCGGTCGCGACGATCAGACGCGCCCGCCGGTCCGCGGGCTCGGGGCGGCGCTCCACATAGCCGCACCGCTCGAGGTGCGTGACGAGTTCGCCCATCGACTGCTGGGTCATCCCCGCGGCCTCGGCGAGCGCGGTCACCCGGGAGCCACCCGGTTCCAGGTGCCGGAACACGGCGTAGTGCGCGGGCCGCAAGTCGGTCCCGAGCCGGGCGCGCAGCCGGTCGTTCAGCTCACGCTCGTACGCATCGGTCGCCTGGACCAGCAGTTTCAGCAATGTAAGCGGTCGATCCATTGACATAAAGCCCGCACTGGCATCCCGAGATCAGCGAGACCTGGACGATTCGCACCGGCCGGATCCGGTTCCGGATCGATGGCACCGAGATCGTCGCCGGACCGGGCGACACCGTGACCGCGCCGCCGCGCGCCGTGCACGAGTTCTGGAATGAAGCCGAAGACACGGTCATGGATCACGTGATCCGCCCGCCGAAACGGCACTGGGAGATGTTCGAGTTCTGGAGCGGTCTCGACAACACCAACCGAACGACGGCGAGCAAACTGCCGCGCAATCCGCTCGCCCTCGGCCTGCTCTGGGAGTACCAGGACGGCTACCTGGCCGGTCCGCCCGTGCCGCTGCAGCGGCTGATCTTCGGCGGCCTGGCCGCGCTGGCCAGGCGCACCGGCTACGCCCGGCGGCTGCTCGGGGCCTCGGGCGGACCGATGCCCGCTGTCGAGGCATGACGAAGCACCCACCGCGCATCCGCGCGGCCGGGGACCGGATTCCTCTACTGTCGTAGCATGTCGAGCCCGCACGACCGATCCGGTGAGGTGACCCCACTCGGCGTCTGGCCCGGCACCGCCTATCCGCTGGGCGCCACCTACGACGGCGCGGGCACGAACTTCTCGGTGTTCTCCGAGGTCGCGACCAAGGTCGAACTGTGCCTGATCGCCAAGGACGGCTCCGAGACCAGGGTGAATCTCGACGAGGTCGACGGGTATGTCTGGCACGCCTATCTGCCCGCGGTCACGCCGGGTCAGCGGTACGGCTTCCGCATCCACGGCCCCTACGAGCCGGAGCTCGGCTTGCGCTGTGATCCGAGCAAATTGCTACTGGATCCGTACGGGAAGGCGTTCGACGGACAGTTCGTCAACGATCCGTCGCTATACACCTACGGGCTGGATTCGCTGGGCCACACCATGACCGGGGTGGTGATCAACCCGTTCTTCGACTGGGGCGCCGACCGGCCACCGAAGCGGCCGTATCACGAGACGGTGATCTACGAGGCGCACGTCAAGGGCATGACGATGACGCATCCCGACATCCCCGAGGAACTGCGCGGCACCTACGCGGGGCTGGCGCATCCGGCGATCATCGGGCATCTGAAGAGCCTGGGCGTCACCGCGATCGAGCTCATGCCGGTGCACCAGTTCTTCCACGATCACGTGCTGACCGATCAGGGCCTGCGAAACTACTGGGGCTACAACAGCATCGGCTATCTCGCCCCGCACAACCAGTACTCGGCCCGCCCGCGTGGCGATGCCGCGGTCACCGAGTTCAAGGCGATGGTGCGCGCGATGCACGCCGAGGGCATCGAGGTGATCCTCGACGTGGTCTACAACCACACCGGCGAGGGCAACCACCTCGGACCCACGCTGAGTCTGCGCGGGATCGACAATGCCGCCTACTACCGGCTCGACGAGACCGACCCGGAGCTCTACAAGGACTACACCGGCACCGGTAACAGTCTCAATGCGCGGCATCCGCACACACTGCAGCTGATCATGGACTCGCTGCGCTACTGGATCCTGGACATGCGCGTCGACGGCTTCCGGTTCGACCTCGCCGCGACGCTGGCGCGCGAATTGCACGACGTGGACCGGCTTTCCGCGTTCTTCGACCTGGTGCACCAGGACCCGATCGTGAGCCAGGTCAAACTGATCGCCGAACCGTGGGATGTCGGCGAGGGCGGCTATCAGGTCGGCAACTTCCCGAGCCTGTGGACCGAATGGAACGGCAAGTACCGCGACACGGTGCGCGACTACTGGCGCGGTGAACCGGCGACGCTGGGCGAGTTCGCCTACCGGCTGACGGGCTCGTCGGACCTGTACGAGTCGACCGGCCGACGCCCCAGCGCGAGCATCAACTTCGTCACCGCGCACGACGGGTTCACGCTGCGGGATCTGGTGTCCTACAACGAGAAACACAACGACGCCAACGGCGAGGGCAACCGCGACGGGGAGAACTACAACCGGTCGTGGAACTGCGGCGTGGAGGGCCCCACCGACGATCCCGCGATCCTGGAACTGCGGGCCCGTCAGCAACGCAATCTGCTGGCCACCCTGATCCTGAGTCAGGGCACACCGATGCTGGCCCACGGCGACGAGATCGGCCGCACCCAGCTCGGTAACAACAATGTGTACTGCCAGGATTCGCCGCTGGCGTGGATGGACTGGTCGCTGGCGCGAACCAACGCCGACCTGCTCGAGTTCACCCGCACGGCGATCGCCCTGCGCACCGCGCACCCCATCTTCCGGCGCCGCCGCTTCCTGGCCGCCGGACCCGGTGACGGACAGGACCGCAAACGCGAGATCGCGTGGTTCACGCCCGGCGGCGCCGAGATGACCACCGACGACTGGCACAGCGGCTTCGGCAAGTCCCTGGCCGTGCTCCTCGACGGTGACGGCATTCCCGAACCGGGCCCGCGGGGCGAACGCATCAGCGACGACTCGTTTCTGCTGTGCTTCAATGCGCACCACGAAGCGCTCGAATTCGTGCTGCCAGGACCGGAGTTTGGTGCCGAATGGACGCCGGCCCTGGATTGTTCGACCCCCACCGGCGCGGCCGACGCGGTATATCCCGCGGCCGCGTCGCTCCCCGTCCCCAGCCGCTGCCTGCTCGTCCTGCGCCGAACCACCTAGCCGAAACGATGACCGAGACCTACGTGACCGATCCGCTGACCCTGCTGCATCGCGCGCCCATCCGGCCGAGCACGGTGCGCAGCACCTACCGGCTGCAACTGCGGCCCGACGCGCTCACCTTCGCCGATGCCCGTGCCATCGCCGAATATCTGCAGCAGCTGGGAATCTCGCATCTGTATCTGTCGCCGATCCTCACCGCGACGCACGGCTCGACGCACGGCTACGACGTCACCGACCCCACCACGGTGTCGGCGGCATTGGGCGGCCCGACCGGCCTGAAGGCGCTGTCGGACGAAGTGCGCAGTCGCGGAATGGGTTTGATCGTCGACCTGGTGCCCAACCATGTCGGTGTCGCCGATCCGCGGCAGAACCCGTGGTGGTGGGACGTGCTGCGCAACGGCCAGAAGTCCAAGTACGCCAGGTATTTCGACATCGACTGGAGTCCCGGCAACGGCGCGGGCGGCCGGTTGGCGCTGCCGGTGCTGCAGAGCGAGAACGATCCGGCCGCGCTGACCGTCGACCGCTCGGGGCCGGAACCGATGCTGGCGCTGCACGATCTGCGGTTCCCGATCGCGCCGGGCACCGACGGTGACAACGCGCTGCGCATTCATGATCGCCAGCACTACCGGCTGGTGAGCTGGAAGGCAGGCGTGTGCACCTACCGGCGGTTCTTCGCGGTGAACAGCCTGGCCGCGATCCGCCAGGAGGACCCCGAGGTCTTCGAGGCGACCCACCGCGAGCTCGCCGCCTGGTGTGAACACGACCTGATCGATGGGGTACGGGTCGACCATCCGGACGGCCTGTCGCACCCCAGCGCGTACCTGACCCGGCTGCGCAGGCTGATCGGCCCGCAGCGGCTGCTGCTGGTGGAGAAGATCCTCGCCAACCGCGAACCTCTCGACGCGACGCTGCCGGTCGACGGCACCACCGGGTACGACGCGCTCGCCGACCTCGGCGGAGTGCTGATCGACCCGGCGGGCGAGGCGACGATGACCGAGCTGTCCCAGCACGTCGCCGGGCACGGAAGCGACCGGGCCTGGTTCGGCGAGACCGAGCACCGGATCAAGCGCGCGGTGGCGGAAACCATTCTCGCGCCGGAGATCCGGCGGCTGGTCGCCGCGATCAAACGCGACGGGAACGCGGGCAGTTTCGACACGCTCGCGGTGAGCAACGCGACCATCGAGGTGCTGGCGTTCATGCCGGTGTACCGGGTGGACTACGCGCCGCTGGCCGGGATCACCGCGGCCGTGGTCGCCGAGGTGGAGAAGCGCAATGCCGAGCTCACCGCGCCGCTGTCGGTGCTGGTGACCGCACTGGCCAAGGGTGGTGAGGCGGCGACCCGGTTCTCCCAGGTGTGTGGCGCGATCACCGCCAAGTCGGTCGAGGACACCATGTTCTACCAGGGTGCGCGGCTGGTGTCGCTGCAGGAGGTGGGCGGCAATCCGGCGCGATTCGGCCACTCCGTCAACGACTTCCACCTGTCCAACAGCGAACGCTCGCAGCGCTGGCCCGCGACAATGACGACGCTGTCGACCCACGACACCAAGCGCGGCGAGGACGTGCGCGCCCGGATCGGGGTGCTGTCGCAGGTGGCTGACATCTGGTCGCAGCGGGTGCGCGGCTGGTTGGAGACGACGTCGGCGCCGGACGGTGCGACGGCATTGTTCCTGCTGCAGAACATGTTCGGGGTGTGGCCCGCCGACGGGCGGCCCGCGTCGTCGGTGCCGGGGCTGCGTGATCGGCTGCATCTTTTCGCGGAGAAGTCGATTCGCGAGGCGGGTGTCAAGACGTCGTGGGAGGAGCCGGACGCGCAGTTCGAGGCGGCGGTGCACGGCTGGCTGGACGCGGTGATCGACGGTCCGGTCGGTACCGGTATCGGCGATCTTGCGCACGAGCTCGCACCGCATGCCTGGTCGGATGCGGTGGCGCAGAAGCTGTTGCAGCTGTGTGGTCCCGGCATCCCGGACATCTACCAGGGCACCGAGCTGTGGGAGGACTCCCTCGTCGACCCGGACAACCGGCGGCCGGTCAATTTCGCGGTTCGCGCCGGGTTGCTCCAATCCCTCACCGAGCCACCGACATTGGACACCACGGGGGCGGCGAAGATGTGGGTGGTCGCCTATGCGCTGTGGTTGCGCAGGGAGCGGCCGGAGTGCTTCGTAGGCGGGATCTATCTGCCGCTGTATGCCGTCGGGGAGCACGCGCAGCGGCTGGTCGCCTATGGTCGCGGACCGGCGGGCGAGGCGCCCGAGGTGATCGTCGCGGCGACCAGGCATTCCGTCGGCCTCGCCGCGACCGGCTGGCTCGATACGACACTGCAACTGCCGGAAGGCAATTGGATCGACCGGCTGACCGGTGTCACCTTCGCGGGCAGCGTCCGGATCGACAAGCTGTTCTCCCGGCTCCCGGTCGCCCTGCTGGTGCGCTGATGGCGCTCAGGGCCGGTGGGCCAGCACCGCGAACATGGTGACCGACAGGTGGTAGTCCCCGGTCGCGATGCCGTCGGCCACCGCGGCGGTCAGGTCGGCGGCTTGTTCCTCGGTGATCACCGCGGCGGCGCGACCGGCGGCCACCATCTGGCCGACCAGCTGCGTCGTGCTGTCCACGTCCCAGATCACCGCCTGTGAGGCCTGGTCGTCGATGACGAAACCCGCGTTCACCAGCAACCCGCGCAGCAGCCTGCCGGAGCCGGGGTTGGGGGTGCCTGCACGCATCAGATCGGAGAGTGCGGCGACGACGTCGCGGTCACCGGGATGCAGGATCGCGGTGTACCAGTCGCTGTCGACGAGGGCGACGCGGCCGCCGGGGCGCAGCACACGGGCGATGTCGGCGGTCGCGGCGGCCGGGTCGTCGAGGTGCTGGAAGACCCGTTCGCAGCGAACCAGGTCGACGGAATCGTTCGGGAGCGGCAGCTCGTAGGCGGTGCCTTCGAGATATTCGGCGGCGGTGCCGCTCGCGCGTTCCCTGGCCACCGCCAGCATGGCCGGATTCGGGTCGACGCCGACCGCGCGGCCGTGCGGCCCCACCCGTTCGGCGAAGGCGAGCACCTCCGAGCCGGTGCCGGATCCGATGTCGAGGGCGGACTCCCCCGGCCGCGGCGCGAGGGCGTCCAGCACCCAGTGCCGCATCCGGACGACACCGGGCAGCTCGGCCTGCAGGTCGAGCAGGGTGACCAGGAGATCGTCCGCGACACCGGCGGCGTCGGCGTGGAACGAGGGCAGCTGCTCTTCGGGAACGGCCATGTCGATGACGGTACGCCGCACGAAACGCGGGGGGGCGCGGTGGGGGGGGGGCCCGGGTGGGGGGGGGGTGGGGGGGGGTGGGGGGGGGGGGGGCGGGCCCGGGCACTCGTCGGTTGGCGTTTGGGGTGGGGGGCGGGCGCCCCCCCGCCGGCCCCACAAACGCATCTATTGTACTCAGCCGCGCCCGGTGTAGTTCGGGGCCTCGACGGTCATGGTGATGTCGTGCGGGTGGCTCTCCTTGAGACCCGCCGCGGTGATCTGCACGAACTGAGCATTCTGCAGGTGCTCGATGTTCTGCGAACCGGTGTATCCCATCGCCGCGCGCAGGCCGCCGACGAGCTGGTGGATCACCTGGTTGACCGGGCCGCGGAACGGGACGCGACCCTCGATGCCCTCGGGGACCAGCTTGTCCTCGGCGAGCACGTCGTCCTGGAAGTAGCGGTCCTTGGAGTACGACTTGGCCTGGCCGCGACCCTGCATGGCGCCCAGGGAGCCCATGCCGCGGTAGCTCTTGAACTGCTTGCCGTTGACCAGGATCAGGTCACCGGGGGCCTCGGCGGTGCCGGCGAGCAGCGAGCCGAGCATCACGGTGGACGCGCCCGCGGCGATGGCCTTGGCGACGTCACCGGAGTACTGCACGCCACCGTCGGCGATCACCGGAACCCCGGCGGCCTTGCACGCGGCGACGGCCTCGAGGATCGCGGTGATCTGCGGCGCGCCGACACCGGCGACCACGCGGGTGGTGCAGATGGAGCCGGGACCGACACCCACCTTGACAGCGTCCACGCCCGCCTCGACGAGCGCGGCGGCGCCCGCGCGGGTCGCGACATTGCCGCCGACGATCTGGATGCGGTCGCCCACCTCGGCCTTGACCTTGGACACCATCTGCAGCACCTGCGACTGGTGGCCGTGCGCGGTGTCGACGATCAGCACGTCGACCTGGGCGTCGGCCAGCGTCATCGCGCGCGACCAGGAGTCCTGGCCGACACCGATCGCGGCGCCGACCAGCAGGCGGCCGTCGCGGTCCTTGGTGGCGTTGGGGTACTGATCGGTCTTGACGAAGTCCTTGACCGTGATCAGGCCGCGCAGGCGGCCGTTGCCGTCGACGATCGGCAGCTTCTCGATCTTGTGGCGGCGGAGCAGACCCAGCGCGGCCTCGGCGGTGACGCCCTCCTGGGCGGTGATCAGCGGCGCGACGGTCATCACCTCGTCGACGCGGCGCTCCTGATCGACCTCGAAGCGCATGTCCCGGTTGGTGATGATGCCGACCAGCGCGCCGGTCTCGTCCACCACGGGCAGGCCCGAGATGCGGAACCGGGCACACATCGCGTCGACCTCGGCGAGGGTGTCGGTGGGACGACAGGTGACCGGGTCGGTCACCATGCCCGCCTCCGAGCGCTTCACCGTCTCCACCTGGGCGGCCTGATCGGCGGCCGACAGGTTGCGGTGCAGCACGCCCATGCCGCCCGCACGCGCCATGGCGATGGCCATGCGCGCCTCGGTGACGGTGTCCATGGCCGAACTCACCAGCGGGGTGCGCAGGGTGATCTCCCTGGTGAGCCTGCTCGAGGTCTCGACGGAACTGGGGATGAGATCCGAGGCGGCAGGCAGCAACAGCACGTCGTCGAACGTGAGGCCGAGCATGGCGATCTTGGTCGGATCGTCGCCACCCGTAGGAGGGCGCACCGCGATTCGTTCGCCCGACACGGGATTACTCATTCGGATCGACCCCTCCTGGTCGTCGGTAGCAACGTACGCCGAAAGCTGCGATGCGACGGTGCTGAGCGGAAAAGATTGATGGTCGGTGAGAACAAGCTCGCCGACGCCTGCATTCCATGGTATCCGGCGGGCGAACACGCCTGTGAAGTGAGCCCCGCGGCAAACTTGCCCGGTGCATCGCTGGCGCAGACCACCAAGTACTGCGTACCGTGGGGATGTGCGTGACCATCTACCACCTGGCCTGCCGCCGGATCCCTTCGCCGGAGACCCCTCCGACCCGTCTGCCGCGCTCGATGCCATCGAGCCCGGTGAGCCGCTGGATCCTCATGAGCGCCTCGCGGTCGAGGAAGATCTCGCCGACCTCGCGGTGTACGAAGCCCTGCTTGCCCATCGCGGCATCCGCGGGCTCGT
Source organism: Nocardia sp. NPDC058497 (assembly GCF_042720195.1). Taxonomy (NCBI): domain Bacteria; kingdom Bacillati; phylum Actinomycetota; class Actinomycetes; order Mycobacteriales; family Nocardiaceae; genus Nocardia; species Nocardia sp. NPDC058497. The sequence continues at coordinate 11,623 of NZ_JBHXMY010000075.1, forward strand.
CGTCAGCTGCGAGGACTGTCGGCAAGATCACTACCACGACTGGGACATGCTGCGGGCGAACCTGCTCCAGCTACTCGTCGACGGCACCGTCCGTCCGCACGAGCCCGCCTACGACCCGACGCCCGAGGCGTACGTCACCTGGGACTACTGCCGCGGCTACGCGGACGCATCGATGAACGAGGCGTTCCACGGCGACGGATTCGACGGCTTCGACAACTGAGCTGCCCCGCCAGGCCCGCTCCCCCGCACCGGTCACGCGTGCGCGGGGGACGATGGCGCCCGGCTCCGGACACAACGACGATGGCCCCGCACCTGAGGTACGGGGCCCTCGTCGTGGAAACGATCAGGAGGACGGCACCGCGGGCGGTGCGGGCAGGATCGTCATGGCCGGCGGGGTCTGCTGCGTCGGCGGAACCGTCGGCGGTGACTGAAGCGACGTCGGGACCACCGTCGGCACGATGGTGACCGGCGGTGGTACGACGATGGTGGTCTGCGGTGTGGTCGGCTCGACCGTCCCCGCCGGCGGTGTGGTCGGCACGGTGGTCACGGGCGGAACCGTCGGTTCGATGGTCTCCGGCGGGACGACCGGCTTGGTCTCCGGACCGGGCGACTGCATGATCACCGGCGGCTCGGACGACGGATCGGTGGTACCCGTACCGGGGCCCGGTGCCACCGGAGCGGTGGTGCCCGGGCTGGGCGACGGCGAGGCCGGCGAGGTCGAACCCGGCTTGGTCTCGGCAGGCGAGGCCGGTGTCGACGGCGGCAGCTGTGCGGCGATCTCGGGGGCCCGCTTGGCCAGCTCGTCCCGCAGCAGGTTCCAGCGGGCGACCAGATCTTCCCGCTTGCCCTGGTCGTCAACCTGGGTCGCGGTGGCCGAAGCCTGTTCCAGCATCACCCGCGCCTGCTCCGGGTCGCCGCCTTCGAGAAGTTTCTGCGCGGCGACCAGATCGTCGTCCACACGGGCGACGACGGTCGACTGGGCCTGCTCGCTGAACACGACCTCCTTGACCCGCCACAGCGGATCGCCGGGGGCAGCGCTGTAGGAGAACGCCGTGATACCGCCGAAGACAACGGCCAGTGCCGCAGCCGCGCCGAGAATGGGGCGTACCAGCCGTAGACGTCCGCGCGAGGAAGCTCCGACCCGAACCTGCCGCGCGCCGATCTCCTGATTGACCGCCGCGAACACGGTGTCCAGATCAGGGCCCGCGGGCATCGGCTCGGCCAGGAGATCGGCCCGCCAATCCGCGAGTAACGACGCCAGCTGGAATTCCTCGGGGCTGTCGGTACGCACCGGGCCGTCGCTCGCGATCGCGTCGATCAGCGCATCGTCGCTGCGCACCGCCGCAATGTCGACCGGACCGGAATCACCGGCATCCTCGGCGGCGTAGGGACCGCTGTCGTGCGACCCACGCCAAACCTTCCGGTCGCCTCGACCGCGCTCGCCATCCCTAGCCATACATTTCACCTGCCCTCGCCACTTGTGACTTCAGTTTCGCGAGTGCCCTGTGCTGGGCCACCCGTATCGCCCCCGCCGTGCTGCCCACGGCGACTGCGGTCTCTTCTGCTGACAGACCCATGACCAAGCGCAGGATCAGGATTTCCCGATGTTTCTCGGGGAGCGTGGCCAGCAGAGTGTTCATCTGCCTGCTCGTCTCCGAGTCGAGAGCTCGCTGCTCCGGTCCCTGGTCGGTGGATATGACATCTGGTACTTCGGCCATCGCCTCCGCCTTGTGACGGGCGGCGTTGCGATGGGCGTCGGCGACCTTGTGCGAAGCGATCCCGTATACGAAGGCCATGAAGGGCCGACCCTGATCCTGATATCGGGGCAGGGCGGTCATCACAGCCAGACAGACCTCTTGCGCAACATCATCCGCGGAGAGCTGTCCGCGCTCCGCGGCTCCGATCCGAGCTCGGCAGTAGCGGACTACCAACGGCCGGATCAGTTCCAGTACCTGAGCTAAAGCGGTCCTGTCGCCCTGCGCAGCCGCAGCGACGGCGAGGTCCAACTCTTCGCCCATATGCGTCATCGTCAGAGATTTTCCTGGCGTTACGAGTGGCGCGGTCTGGTGTGACCGAGCTTCCACCGAAGCGGCGGAACGGAACTAACAATAGCGACCCGTTTGTCACTCGCCAGCGGGCCTGGCCCCTTCTATGAGACCTCTCAGGAAGATCATCGGGACCGGGTCACGAAGCAGGCAGCGTGAAATCCCCGCCCCACGTGCGGATTCGGGCCGCGTGATCTGCGGCTTCGTCCGCGGCGGCCCGGGCTTCCGCCTGCTCACAGACCCCGGCGCGCAGCATCGCGGTGGCCCATCGCAGGGGCAGCAAAGCATGCTCGCGGCAGTCGGTATCGACCGCGCGAGCCAGTTCCGCCGAGCGGTTCGTGTCGCCGGTGGCTGCGGTCGCCGCGGCGACGAGCAGAGCCGACTTCACCCGGTGCCGCACGGACGGCAGCGCGGCGGCGAGCTCGACCGCGATCTCGGCGTCGCGCAACGCGGGCGCGGCCTCGCCGCCGGCGAGCGCGGTCTCCGCGCGCACCCAGTGCCACCGCACCTCGCACCGGGCCGGGGCTTCGGCCAGCAGCGGTTCCACCCGGCCGAGCAGCCTGCGAGCCAGGGCGAGTCTGCCGGTGCCGAGCGCGTCGGCGGCCAGGCCGGTGAAGGCGTCGGCCAGCGCCTCGGCGCGATCCGCTCCGATGGCGCCGAGCGCGAGTGTCACCGCGCGGCCGTCGCATGCCGCGGCGGTGGCATGGCCACCGAGCTGACGCAGCAGCGATCCGCGGGTGCTCTCGACGCGTGATCGCAGCGCCGGATCGATCCGGGTTCCGGCGAGTACCCGCAGGTCGGCCCTGGCGGCGGCGTATCGGCCCTGACCACCGAGCGCGACGGCGCGGTACCACCGCCGCACGGGGTCGGCCGGTTCCGGCAACTCCGCAGCGGCTCGTCCCGGCGTGGGCCCGAAAGCTGTCGAAACGAGTATTTCGGAACCGATATCCGCGGGTGAGGCCGTTCTCTGCACGACGAGACTGTAGCCGCCACCGCGCGCCCACAGTTCTCGTGATATGTCCCAACCGCGCCAGGGCAGCTACCGATCAGCTTTTGCCGCGGCGGCCGATGTTGCCATCAGGTAAATCTCCGCCCGCCGCCGCCACTACCGCAATGTTTCGAATTCACATGCGTTTCGCGCAATTAACCTCGGCGCCCTGTTTCCGCCATCTCCGCCGAGGCCGCGCGCGAGGGCCGTTGTGATCCGTACCACCCAGCCGGGGCTGGGGTCACCCGGCAGAACCGGCCCCTGAGCGGCGCGACCTGGGAAAATGCCGACCGGCGCGGACACCGCGCGGCGACCGATCCATAGCCAACCGGACAGTATGGACCGAACGAGTGTGAAATGTAAACAGTGCGCAGGTTAAATTTCAGCGTTGCAGATTTGCGGAACCAATGCGCGGAACTATTGACGGAATTTCCCGCCTGCACCTAACGTAGCTCATCGCCGGGGTCGGCGCCGCGCGAAATTGCAGCGACCATCCAACGGCACCGTCAGGCACCGTCGAGCCGGCCACCTCCGATCGAGGTGGCGCGAAGACCTGCCGCACCAACTTCGCTCGACAACGCTGACGAGCTCGCACCACAAGGAGTTCACCATGCCCATGCCCACCCACCTCCCCGGTCCGAACGCCGACGTCTGGGATTGGCAGATGCGTGGCTCGTGCCGCGGCCAGGACTCCGCGGTCTTCTTCCATCCCGACGGCGAGCGCGGCCGCGCCCGCACCGCGCGCGAGATGCGCGCCAAGGAGATCTGCCGGGCCTGCCCGGTGCTGATGCAGTGCCGCACCCACGCGCTCAAGGTCAGTGAGCCCTATGGCATTTGGGGCGGGATGTCGGAGACCGAACGCGAGATGCACGCGCGCCGCAACCGGCGCCGCATGGCCGTCTAGCCACCTCGGCAAATCCGATCCCATCCGCCCGGCGTGGCGTGCCGAATCTCTAGCAAATAGCTGGCACGCGATCAAAGCACCCCCGGGCGAAGGGAGGTCATAGCCGCGGGCTAGATTCGTGACCGATGACACAGAATGGGTTCCGAAGCGAAGCCTTCCCACCGAGCGTGGATTCTGCAGTTACCGCACGCGCGGCCGAAGGAGTCGAGCTAGCTGCACTATTGGAACGATGCGGCCTGTCCGACCAGCATGCCTTTGCCGAACTGTACGACCGGACGTCTGCGCGCGTCTTCGGCCTGATCCTGCGGGTCCTCCACGACCCGGGATACGCGGAGGAGACCACGCAAGAGGTCTATCTCCAGATCTGGCGTACCGCAACGAGTTTCGACCCCACCAAGGGGTCGGCGGTCACCTGGCTGATGACGTTGGCGCACCGGCGGGCGGTCGACCGGGTTCGTGCCGAGCAAGCCCACTCCCAGCGCGAAGTCGCGTACGGGATCAGGGTTCTCGGCAACGAATTCGACGAGGTCACCGAGGAGGTGGAACGCAGACTCGAACAACAAGCCGTCCAGCGCGGGCTCTCGACACTGACCGAGACCCAACGTGAGGCGATTTCGCTCGCCTACTACGGCGGGCGGACCTACGCGGAGGTAGCTCATCATCTCGGCATAGGATTACCGACCGTTAAGTCCCGGATTCGGGACGGATTGACACGACTGAAGAAAAGTTTGGGGGTGACGTGAGATGAACGAAGCCCAGATCGATCTCGCGCACACCGTCGCGCTCGGATTGATCGGCGACGAAGACCATCACGCGATCCACACCATCATCGATAC
>NZ_JBHXMY010000076.1:0-16011 GCF_042720195.1 Nocardia sp. NPDC058497
GCCTTGATCGTGGTCCCCACCATGGTCGAACGCCTGCTCGACGTGCCGGGTGACGTGCGCGCGAGCTTCGACCTGTCGAGCCTGCGGCACGTCGTCAGCTGCGGCGCCCCACTGGCCGGGGCCACCGTGCTGCGCTTCCTCGACACCTTCGGCGACGTGCTCTACAACGTGTACGGCTCGACCGAGGTCTCCTGGGCCAGCGTCGCCACCCCCGCCGACCTGCGGGTCTCGCCGACCACCGCGGGCCGGCCGCCGCTCGGCACCCGCGTGGCCGTGCTCGGTCCCGACCTGCGTCCGGTGCCGGTCGGCGCGACCGGGCACATTTTCGTCGCCAATCACATGCTCTTCGACGGCTACGTCAACGCGGCGCCGCCGGAGGAGGCCGACGGCATGCTCGACACCGGCGACCTCGGCTATCTCGACGCCGCGGGCCGGTTGTTCGTGGCGGGCCGCGACGACGAGATGATCATCTCCGGCGGCGAGAACGTCTTCCCGCGACCCGTCGAGGAAGCCCTGGCGAATCTGCCGCAGATCACCGAGGTGGCCGTGGTCGGCGTCCCCGACCGGGAATTCGGTCAGCGGCTGGCCGCGTTCGTGGTGAAACGCGAAGGGGCTGGCCTGGATTCGGACATGGTGCGCACCTACATCCGCAACCGGCTCAGCCGCTTCTCGGTCCCGCGCGACGTGACGTTCCTCAACGCCCTGCCGCGCGGGGAGACCGGCAAGATCCTCAAGCGGGTGCTGGTGCGGCCGGAGTCAGCGCTGAGCGAGTAGCAGCCGCAACGCCCGCTCGATCGCCGCCGAGGCCTGTTCGCCGGACAGCCCGCGCCGGTCCTGCAGATGGTGGCGCATCGGCCAGGCGAGCGCGCCGTCGATCAGATCGAGCAACTCGTCGTCGGCGGTACCGTCGGGCCGGGTGAGTTCGGGGGCGAACAGCGCGGCGAGGACGGCGCGGATGCGTTCGTCGGTCAGGCGCATGCGCGCGTCGATCGCGGCGACCGACCGCGACTCCTGCAGACCGGGCAGGCGCGGGGTGCGCTGGAGATCGAAGATGGCACCGCTTTGCCGCACCGCGATCGCGATCCGGTCGGCGAGCGCCAGGCCGGGATCGGTTGTCACCAGGCACGCCTCCACCGTGGCGGACTGGTGCTCGGTCGCGGCGGCGAGCAGGGCATCGCGGTCGGCGAAGTGCACGAAGATGCTGCGTTCGGAAGTGCCTGCCCGGGAAGCGATCTCGCGGGTCGTCGGCGCGAAATCGCCCTCGGTGATCGCGGCGAGCAGTCCGACGATGATGGCTTCGCGCGTCTTCGCCGGATCGCGGCGGCGCCGCGGCGGACGCGCTCCCGGCTCGTCCGCCGCCTCGACCTGGTGCCCTGACCTCATCGGCCCATCACAGCACAGACCGTCGCTCGTCTGTCTACTCGCTCGGCTGCGGCGCCGTCCGGTTCATCACCGAATGTGTGCGTGAGTAGCCGAAGTAGACGACCAGACCCACCACCAGCCAGGCCAGGAACCGCAGCCAGGTCTCCCACGGCAGTGAGTAGATCAGGTAGGCCGAGAACCCGATACCGATCAGCGGGATGACGGGCATGAACGGCAGCCGGAACGAGCGCGGTGCGTCGGGCCTGGTGCGCCGCAACACGATCACCGCCGCGCACACCACGATGAACGCCATCAGGATGCCGATATTGGTGAGTTCGGCGACGGTGTTGATGGGCAGCACACCTGCCAGGATCGCCGCGCCGACACCGACGATCCAGGTCACCCTGGTCGGCACCTTGCGGGTCGGGTGGGTCTTGGCGAACCACTCCGGCAGCAGCCCGTCGCGGCTCATCGCGAACCACACCCGGGTGACGCCGAGCATGAAGGTGAGCACCACGGTGACGATGCCGACGATCGCGCCGACGGCGATGATATTGGCGACGCCCGGCATCCCGACCGACTCGAACGCGGTGGAGAAGCCGCTGGTCGGGCTGATCTCGGTGTATTTCTGCATGCCGGTGAGCACGAGGGTGGCCAGCACGTAGAGCACCATCGCGATGGCCAGCGAGTAGATGATCGCCTTGGGCAGATGCTTGCGCCCGTCGATCGATTCCTCGGCCGCGGTACTCATCGCGTCGTAGCCGAACACCGCGAAGAACACCGTCGCCGCACCCGTCCACACCGCGCCCGCGCCGAACGGGAAGTACGGGTCGTAGTTGGCGCTGTCGATGTGGAACACCCCGAGCACCACGATGAGCACCACCAGGGCCACCTTGATCCCGACCGCGACCGTCTCGAACCGGCCGACGCTGCCGATCCCGCGCGAGAGCACCCAGGCGGTGCCGAGGCAGAACAGCACCGCGAACAAATCGACGACCCGCCCGTCACCGGTATCCGGCGCGCCGAGCATCCATTCCGGCAGGGTCAGCCCGACCTGGTCGAGCAGGAACCCGAAGTATCCGGACACGCCGATGGCGACCACCGCCGCGACCGCGATGTACTCCAGCAGCAGGTCCCAGCCGATGAACCAGCCCGCCAGCTCACCGAGGGAGACATAGCCGTAGGTGTAGGCCGAGCCCGCCTTAGGCACCATGCCGGCGAACTCGGCGTAACACAGCGCCGCCGCCGCGCTGGCGACACCGGCGATCAGGAACGAGATCAGCACCGCCGGCCCGGTCACCGAATGGGCGACCGACCCGGCCAGGGTGAAGATGCCGGCGCCGATGATGCCGCCGACGCCGATGGCGGTGAGCTGCCACAGGCCGAGCGATTTGGCGAGCCGTTCGTCGCTCGGGATCTCGTCCTCGACCTCGACGAGGGGTTTGCGACGCAGCATCTGGGCGCGCAACTCTGCGAAAGACATTCGCGTTCCTTCCGTCGGCGTACACCGCCACATCGCGATGTACGGACCCGAGTACACCGCCACGCAGCGACCGTGGGCGCCGAGAGTGAATATTGTTCAGCCGTAGAGCCCGAATGGATAGTCGGTCGTTACCCGCGCCCGCCGACGAGCGCGCGCAGGAAGAACCCCAGGTTGGCGGGCCGTTCGGCCAGTCTGCGCATGAAATACCCGTACCACTGGTCACCGTAGGGGACGTAGACGCGAACGTGGTTGCCCGTGTCGGCGAGTCGCTGCTGTTCGTCGGCGCGGATGCCGTACAGCATCTGGTACTCGTATTCCTCGGTCTTGCGCTGCGCCGACTGCACCGCGACCCCGGCCGCCGCGATCACCGCCGGGTCGTGCGAGGCGATCATCGGATAGCCCGAGCCCGCGGTCAGGATCGCCAGGCAGCGCAGATACGACGCGTCGACCTCGGCCCGGTCACGGAAGGCCACCGACTCGGGTTCGTCGTAGGCGCCCTTACACAACCGGATTCGCGACCCCGGGCCCGCCAGCGCCCGGCAGTCGTCCTCGGTGCGGCGCAGGTAGGCCTGCAGCACCGTGCCCAGCCAGGGGAAGTCGGCGCGCAGGTCGCGCACGCTGGCCAGGGTCGAGTCGGTGGTGGTGTGGTTCTCGGCGTCGACGGTGACCCAGATGCCCGCGGCCTCGGCGGCGGTGCAGATCTGGTGGGCGTGCTCGCGGGCGATCGCGTGCCCGTCGCGCGGCAGCGCCTGGCCCAGCGCCGAGAGTTTGACCGAAACCTCCAGCGGCCGAACAGCTCCCGTCGCGACATCGGCCTGGGGGAGCAGGCCGAGCGCGGCGATCAGCGCGCGGTAGTGCTCGACCGTGGCTCGCGCGCCTGCCAGGTCGGTGGTGTCCTCGCCGAGATAGTCGATGCTGACGAAACGGCCGGAGCGCAGCAGGGTTTCGGTCGCTCGCACCGCGTCGTCCTCGGTGGTGCCCGCGACGAAGCGGGCGACCACATCCCGGCTGACCGGCAGCCGGGTGACAGTGCGTTCCAGCCGCGGTGAGCGGGCGGCGGCGAGCATGGTCGAGCGCAGCAGTGCCGACATCAGCGGGCCTCCGTCTCGGGCGCCTGGTGCGGATAGCGGTGGTCGGTGGGCGGGGTGAAGGTTTCCTTGATGGTGCGGGCGGAGGTCCAGCGCAACAGGTTCTGGGCCGAGCCCGCCTTGTCGTTGGTGCCGGAGGCGCGTCCGCCGCCGAACGGCTGCTGCCCGACGACCGCGCCGGACGGTTTGTCGTTGATGTAGAAGTTGCCCGCGGCGAAAGTGAGTCGCTCGGTCGCCGCGGTGATCGCGGCGCGGTCCTCGGCGATGATAGAGCCGGTCAGGCCGTAGGCGCTGCCGCGGTCGACGAGGTCCATGGCGTCGGTGAAGCCGGCCGGGGTGCTGTCGTCGTAGACGTGCACCGCCAGGATCGGGCCGAAATACTCGGTGTGGAAGATCTCGTCGGCGGGATCGTCACCGACGACGATGGTCGGCTCGACGAACCAGCCGACGCTGTCGTCGGCGTGACCGCCCGCGACCACGGTCAATCCCGGTGTCGCCTTGGCCCGCGCCAGTGCCGCGGTATTGCGGTCGAACGCGCGCCGATCGATCAGTGCCCCACCGAAATTCGTGAAATCGGTGACGTCGCCGTAGCGCAGCGCGGCGGTCTGCTCGATCAGCTCCTCCGACATCGCCGCCCACACCGAACGCGGGACGAACGCGCGCGAGGCCGCCGAGCACTTCTGCCCCTGGTAGTCGAACGCGCCGCGCAGCAGCGCGGTGGTGAGCACCGCCGGATCGGCCGAAGGATGCGCCAGCACGAAGTCCTTGCCGCCGGTCTCGCCGACCAGTCGCGGATAGGTGCGGTACCGGTCGAGCCGCTGTGCGACCTCGCGCCACAGGTGCTGGAAGGTCTTGGTCGATCCGGTGAAGTGGACTCCGGCCAGTCGCGGATCGGCGAGCACCACGTCCGAGATCTCCGGTCCCGGTCCGTGCACCAGGTTGATCACCCCGGGCGGCAGACCGGCGGCCTCGAGCAGCTGCATGGTCAGGTAGGCGGCGACGGCCTGCGTTCTGGCCGGCTTCCACACCACGGTATTGCCCATCAGCGCGGGCGCGGTGGGCAGATTGCCCGCGATGGCGGTGAAGTTGAACGGCGTGACCGCGTAGACGAACCCCTCCAGCGACCGGTACTGCATCCGGTTCCACACGCCGGGCGCCGAGATCGGCTGCTCGGCGAGGATCTGGCGGGCGAAGGCCACGTTGAACCGCCAGAAGTCGACGAGTTCACACGGCGCGTCGATCTCGGCCTGATACGCGGACTTGGACTGACCGAGCATCGTCGCGGCCGACAGCTTCTCCCGCCACGGGCCGGCGAGCAGATCGGCGGCCCGCAGGAAGATCGCGGCCCGATCGTCGAACGACATCGCCCACCAGGCCGTGGCGGCGGCCGTGGCGGCCTCGACCGCGGCGGTGGCTTCGGCGGCGCGCGCATTGTGCAGGGTGCCGAGCACAGCGGCGTGCCGGTGCGGCTGAACCACGTCGAAGCGCGGACCGTCGCCACGCAGGTGGCGGCCGCCGATCACGTGGTGGATCTGGGTGGGTGTCGCGGACAGGTCGGTGAGCGCGGTCTGCAGGCGTGCGCGCTCCGGGGTTCCCGGGGCGAAAGTGCCGACCGGTTCGTTGACCGGCGGCGGAGTGGTCGCGATGGCGTCCATGAAGGCGGCTCCTGCGTCGTGGTAGGTGCGGGATGTGACGTAGTCAACACCGATGCGCAGCGGTCATAATCGTCTGATCGGATGAAGAACTATCCCTGCCTTTATCTGATCGGCCAAAGATTCGGAGGTGCACGATGCCGGACGGGTCCACCACGCTCGGCGAACTCCTCGCCGCGCTTGACCACACCGTCGCCACCCTCGTCGACGCACCGGCGGGAGAGTCGGTGCCGGTCCGCTCGGTCGCCCTCGCCGAGCCCGCCGATCTGCCCGAGCACCTCGAGACCGAGGGCCCGCTGCCGGAGGTGTACCTGCTCGTCGGAGTCGACGCCGACGCCACCGAACGGTGGCTGCGCGAGGTCGCCGCCCGCGATCCCGGCCAGCGGCCCCGCGTGCTGATGACCTAGCGCGCCGACGACTCTCCCGCGGTGCGTGCCGCGGCCGCCGCGGCGGGCATCGCGCTGGTGCACCTGCATCGGCAGGCCCGCTGGGATCAGGTGTTCCCGCTGGTGCGCCGGATGCTGGCCCGTTCACCCGGCCAGCGCGCCGCCGCCGACGACCACGACCTGCTCGCTCCCGACACCGACCTGTTCGGGCTGGCGCAGGTGGTCGCCAAGGAGACCGGCGGCATGGTGTCCATCGAGGACCCGCAGTCGCACGTGCTCGCCTACTCCGCCTCCGACGCCTCCGCCGACCAGTTGCGCATCCGATCCATCCTCGGCAGGGAGGGCCCGAGCGACTACCTGCGGATCCTGCGCGAATGGGGCGTGTTCGACCGGGTGCGGCGCAGCGACGAGGTCGTCGACGTGCCCGAACATCCCGAACTCGATATCCGCCGCCGCCTCGTCGTCGGCATCCGCCGTGGCACGCCCGCGCGCATGCTCGGCACCATCTGGCTGCAGCAGGGCGATCAGCCGCTGCGCCCCGACGCGGCGCAGGTGCTGCGCGGCGCCTCGGCGGTCGCCGCGCGGATCATCGCCCGCGGCTTGGACGCCCCGTCGACCGAGGCGCTGCTGGTGCGCAGGCTGTTCGGCGCGCACGGCGACGGGGTCGACGTGCCGTCGGTGGCGGCCGCGCTGAACCTGCCCACCACCGGTCCCGCCGCGGTGATCGGCATCGCGGCGATCGGGCCGGTCGCCGGGCTGGCGGCATCGAGCGGCCTGATCCGATTGCACGCCAGCGCTTTCCGGGACGATTCGGTGACCGAGGCGATCGGTGACCGGGTCTATGTTCTGCTGCCGTCCTACCACTCCGAACGCAGCGTCGGTTCTTGGGTGCGCCGTCTCGTCGCGCAACTCGAGCAGACACGGGGCCTGACGGTGCGGGCCGCGGTCGCCGCACCCGTGGCCGGGTTGACCGCTGTCGCGGGCGCCCGCGCCGAGGTCGACCGCGTCCTGGACAGCCCTGCCGTGTCGGGAAGCCGGGTGAGCACGCTGGCCGAAGCACGGACCGCGGTGCTGCTGGCCGAGATCCTCGAACTCGTCCGCGACCGCCCGCAACTACACGATCCACGCCTGGTCGCACTCGACGACTATGACCGCGCCCACGCCGCCGAACTGCGCGTTTCGGTGCAGGCGTATCTGCGGGCGCACGGCGAGGTGAGTGCGGCCGCGTCCACCCTGCGCGTGCACCCGAACACCCTGCGATACCGGTTGCGCCGGGCGGAAGCCGTCCTCGGCGTCGACCTGAACGATCCGGCCGACCGGCTGCTGCTGGAGATCCAGCTGGCCGCGGTGCCGATTGCTCAGCGGTAACTCAGTTATTGCAGTTATGCTGCAATAGCGACGCTCCGTCGCACCCCCCCCACGTGGCGGAGAAGTCATCGCCTGAGTGAGGTTGTAGTGGTGGACGGTACGAATGCGGACCGATTCTCGGTGTCGCGCCGCGGCATGCTCGGCGTCGGAGCCGGGGCCGCCGCGGCACTGGCTGTCGGCATGACCGTCAGCGGCTGCGGTGACGAAGCGGCCGGGATCGCGCGTCGAAGACGCAGACCGATCCCACGAAGGCGATCGCGGACGCCAACCGTGCCCTGGCCGACACCTTGCCCTTCGGTGACACCGCCGACTTCGCCGACGCCGACCGCGGCTGGATCGCCTCCTTCGAACCGGGCACGGTCACCGACCCGTCGGGAAAGGTGGTGTGGGACAACGACTCCTACGACTTCCTCGCTGGGTCCTGTCCGCAGTCGGTGAATCCGAGCCTGTGGCGCCAGGCCCAGCTCACCGTGAAGCAGGGCCTCTACGAGATCGCGCCGGGCTTCTACCAGATCCGTGGCCTCGACATATCGAACATGACGCTGATCGAAGGCGACACCGGCGTGATCGTCATCGACCCGCTCATCTCGGCCGAGACCGCGGCTGCCGGCCTCGCCCTCTACCGCGAGCATCGCGGCGATCGACCGGTCACCGGCCTGATCTACTCGCACTCCCACGTCGATCACTTCGGCGGCAGCTACGGGGTCATCACGCCGCAAGACGTCGCGGCAGGCCGCTGCCCGGTGATCGCGCCGTCGGGATTCCTCGAGCACGCCGTCGCCGAGAACATCTACACCGGCACCGCGATGGCGCGCCGCGCCGCCTATATGTACGGCGCCGCCTTACCCCGTGGTCCGAAGGGGCAGGTGGGAGCCGGTCTCGGACAGACCACGTCGACCGGAACGATCAGCCTCATTCCGCCCACCCTCGACGTCACCCGCACCGATCCATGCACAACATCGTGACCCTGCGCGGTGGGCTGGTCCGCGATCCGCACGGGTGGGCGAAGTACCTCACCGACTCGATCAATCGCTACGGCCGCCGGTCGGATCTGGTGTTCTCCTCCCATCACTGGCCGATCTGGGGCACCGACCGGATCGTCGAGTTCCTCTCGCTCCAGCGCGACATGTACGCCTACCTCAACGATCAGACGCTGCGGCTGCTGAACCAGGGCTTCGTCGGCGCGGAGATCGCCGAGATGATCACGATGCCGCCCGCGCTCACGGCGTCATGGTCCACCCACGGCTACTACGGTTCGGTCAGCCACAATGTGAAGGCCGTCTATCAGCGGTACATGGGCTGGTTTGACGGCAATCCGGCACATCTCTGGGAGCATCCGCCGGTGGACAACGCCCGCCGCCACGTCGAGGCGATGGGTGGCGCCGCCGCGGTGCTCCAGCAGGCGCAGCGAGCCTACGATGCCGCCGACTTCCGCTGGGTGGTGCAGCTGGTGAACTACGTGATCTTCGCCGAACCGGCAAACGACACCGCGAAAGCCTTGCAGGCCAGTGCTTTCGAACAGCTGGCCTACGGATCGGAGAATGCTACCTGGCGCAACTTCTACCTCAGCGGCGCCCACGAGTTGCGGCACGGGTCCTTCGGTACCCCGACCGCCGCGAACTCCGCCGCGCTGGCCTCCGCCTCGAGCGTGGAGCAGGTGTTCGACGCGATGTCGCTGACGCCGTAAGCCCTACCGCTTGGCGTAGTCGGCGACACCCTGCCAGTCGAGCATCACGCAGGGTTCGTCGCCGACCACCCAGGCGTCGTGGCCGGGCGGTACCACCATGAAATCGCCGGGGCCGAATTCCTGCTGTTCGCCGTCGTCCATGACCACCATCAGTTTCCCGGACAGGCAGTAGCCCATGTGCGGTGCCTGGCAGCTGTCGGTCTGGGCGATCGGCTTGACGTGCTCGGACCATCGCCAGCCGGGTTCGAACACCGCCCGGCCCACCGGGCCACTGTCGAGATTGACCAGATCGAGCCTGCCTTTGTCCTGCTCGAAGGGCCGGGTCTCCTCTGGGGAATCGAAATTCTTGCGGATCATGGCAGACATGACGTTCTCCTGGTCGTCCGGAGGGGCCGGCGTGTCGTGGTCCACCAGGGCGCGTCAGCGCGCTCGGCCCGCGACGGCAGCCACCGCACCGTCCATGGTTCGCCGGTGGCCGACCACGCGCAAGAGTCGCGGGGCACGCGCCGCGCGGTGCCGCGGCGCATGCCCCGAGCCCGTCGTCAGGCTCCTCCGGTGGGCACCTCGCCCACGGCCTTGGCCGGATCGATGACACCGAAGACCTCGCCCTGCGGCGCCTGCAGGATGCCCATCCGGCCGAACGGGCTGTCGTCGGGCCCCATGATCACCGAGGCGCCCAGAGCGGTGGCCTTGGCCAGGGTGCCGTCGGCGTCGTCGACCTGGATCCAGGTGAGCCAGTAGGTCGGGGTGCCGAGCGCGGACGCGTCCATCATGCCGCCGACGCCGTCGGTCTGGCCGGGGAGCGCGAACGTGGAGTAGGTGAAGCTCTCGCCGTCACCGATTTCGGTGTAGTGCCAGCCGAAGACGGTGTTGTAGAAGTCGTGCGCCTGGTCGTAGCCGGAGGTGTGCAGCTCGTTCCAGCAGTAGGCGCCGTGCTGGTTGTAGATCTCGGCGCCGTTGTGCGCCTTGGCTTCCCAGACACCGAACACGCCGCCGGTGGGATCGGAGCCGATGAACATGCGGCCCACGTCGAGGACGTCGAACGGCGGCATGAACACCTGTCCGCCTGCCTTGGCGACCTTTTCGGCGATCTCGTCGGCGCGCTCGGCCGCGATGTAGGTGGTCCACGCTGAGGGCATCGGCATGCCGTCGGGTTTCGGGCCGATGCCCGCGGCGGGTTTGCCGTCGAGCATGGCCATCAGGTAGCCCCCCGCGTCGGTGGGTCCGTCCTGGATGTCCCAGCCGAACAGGGCACTGTAGAAGTCACGGGCGGCACTGGTGTCGTCAACCTGACAGTCGATCCAGCAGGGTGTGCCCTGGGGCCAAGCTTCGTCACGTGTCGGCATTGTCGAACGTCCTCCTCGGCGATGGATGGAAGCCGGCCGGAACCGCGCCGGCAGTGCCCAGTCAACCACCAGCCACCGACACCCGCGAGTGTCCGCGCGCGACCCGGCGGCCCGCTGAACTGGAACAATGCGTGTTCACTGCGACAGTCCGAGCGGGCCGAGGCTCGGCGATTCAGGTCGTTGCCGCTGTTACAGTTTCCGCGCCGATCGTGCGGTGGCTAGGTCAACGGGAAACGAACCGGTCGGGGAGCGACACTATGGCGGTAAGAGGTTCCGAACGCGGGCTCGTCCGGATGCTGGTGACGATCCTCGCTCTGATAGTCGTGCTCGGATGTGGCGGCGGCCCGGCGGCGGGACAACCCGCCGACTCGCCCGCGGCGCACTGGACGGCGCTACACGACGGGCCGGGCGCCTACCCCGAGGTCCGGGTGGAGCGCGGCGTCGAGATCACCATGAGCGACGGCGTCGTCCTCAAGGCCGACGTGTACCGGCCCGCGGACGCGGCGGGGGTGATCGAGCAGAAGCCGCTGCCGACGATCGTCAGCCTCACGCCGTACTCGAAACTGATGACCGGCCTGATCGAATCGGCCGCCGCGATCCCCGGCCTGCAGGCCACCGCCGTCGACATCGTGCGCAGGCTGAACCTGTCGGCCACCCCGATCAGCGGTTTCGGCGATCTGATGCAGGCACTCGACGGCGGCATGATCCAGACCATGCTCGGCGTCGACCGCAAACTCATCGCCGGCGGGTACACCGTCGTCGTCGCCGATGTGCGCGGAACCGGCCTGTCCCAGGGCAAATGGAACACCCTCGGCGCCCGTGAGCAGCTCGACACCCGCGAGGTGATCGACTGGGCGGCGCAGCAGCCGTGGTCGAACGGGCGCATCGGCATGAGCGGCGGCTCCTACTCCGGTATCAACCAGTTGCGCGCCGCGGAGGACGCGCCCGCCGCACTGCAGGCGATCTTCCCGGTGGAGCCGGGTAGCGACCTGATGCGCGATGTGGTCGCTCCCGGCGGTGGCGTCGGCACCACCTTCCTGCCGATGTGGCTGAACTCGGTGAATCAGCTCAAACTCGTCCCCGATGTCGCCTCGATGGCCGACGGCAGCTTCGACTGGACCTGGTTCCGCGACCGGCTCGCCGACCCGACGACCAACTTCGATCTGCTCGCCCAGGCGCTGTTCACCCCGTCGCTGTCGAACATGCCGCCCGCGCTCGACGGCGCGCTCGACGACACCTCGGCCTTCCGCGAGGCGATCATGGGGCACCCGGAGAAGGTGACCGTGCCGACCTTCGTCTACGGCGGCTGGCATGACATCTTCGCCAACAGCGCGACCAAACTCTACGAGCAGATCCCCCTGCCCGCGGGGCGCAAGCAGCTCGTCGTCGGCGACACCTATCACGCCAATCCCGGTGCGGGAACCGGTGTTCCGGGCGCGCCGCCGCGGCTGGACGTCTTGCAGCGCGCCTGGTTCGACAAGTGGCTCAAGGACATCGACAGCGGCGTCGACGACTTCGGCCCCGTCACCGTGAAGCAGCAGGGCGGCAGCTGGATCACGCTGCCGGAGTTCCCGATGCCCGGCGTCACGCATCGTCGCGTCTACCTGTCCGCCGCCCCGAGTGGCAGCACCGAGGACAGCCTGCACGACGGTTCGCTCAGCGCCACCGGACCGGCCGCGGCCGAAAATCTCACCGTCGCACCGGGTCTGAGCACCATGTGCTCGCGGGACGCGGCGCAGGGCTCGGCCGGGATGGCGGCGGCGCTGGACGCCTGCGCGAAGGATTCCCGGATCGCCGAACGCAACGCGCTCACCTTCACCAGCGCACCGCTGACCGAGCAGACGGTGATCTCGGGCCCGATCAATGTGCGGCTCAATACCGTGCACGACTCCACCGACGGTTTCTGGAACGTCACCGTCAACGATGTCGCGCTCGACGGCACCTCGACCGTGCTGACCACCGGTCAGCTGACGACGTCCATGCGGGCCATCGACGAACGGCGCAGCGCGCGCTCGGTCAACGGCGACCTCACCGCCCCCTTCAATCCGCTCACCCTCGACCGGCTGCTGCCCGTGGTCCCCGGCGCGCCCACCGCGATCGATGTCGCCATCATCCCGACCCAAGCGGTGCTGGCGCCCGGACACCGGCTGCGCATCGACGTCTACGCGGGCAACGCCCCCAAGGCGCTGCCGTTCCGGCCGATGCTGAACGCGACCGGACTCGAACCCCAGCACCTGCGTCTCGACCCGGCCGAACCGAGCTTCGTCAACCTGCCCACCGACCGCCCGATTCCCTGACCGGCATCGGATCCAGGGCCGATCCGGCGTGCCCGGACTCACCACCCGCGCGGTGTGTGAGCCTGTAGACCCGTGGTTCGGACGAGGAGGTCGATGTGGTGCAACCCGTCATCGTGGTGATGGGCGTCTCCGGGTGCGGCAAGACGACGGTCGGCGCGCTGACGGCCGCGCGGCTCGAGGTGCCCTATGCCGAAGGCGACGACTTCCATCCGATCGAGAACATCGAGAAGATGGCGGCAGGCATCCCGCTCACCGACGAGGACCGGTGGCCGTGGCTCGACACGGTCGCCACCTGGCTCGGCGGGCACCAGGAGTCCGGCGGCGTCGCCGCGTGTTCGGCGTTGCGGCGCTCCTACCGTGACCGGCTGCGCCGGGGCGCGCCGCACGCGTACTTCGTGCATCTGGCCGCCACCAGGGCAGAACTGCTGCGCCGGATGACCGGCAGGCTCGGCCACTTCATGCCGACGATCCTGCTCGACTCACAGCTGGAGACGCTGGAACCGCTGGAACCCGGCGAGGCGGGCGTAACCCTCGACGCGCTCGCGCCGCCGACGGTGCTGGTGACCGAGGCGGTTGACGCCTGGCGGGCCGATTACCGCTGAAGCAGCGGATGCAGCTGCTCGACCGGGGCCAGCAGCAGCCCGCCGCCGACGACCAGCGCGGCCAGGCACAGGGCGGTGAAGAACAGCACCCACAGCAGCGCGGGCAGGTGGGTCAGCCTGGCCAGCTGATCGGCATCGGAATCGGTGCGCCCCGGCTGCCGACGGCGGCTGCGCTGTAGTTCGATCACCGGCCGGACCGCGGCGGCCAGCAGGAACCACGCCGCCAGGTAGGCGAAACCCGCCTGCAGCAGATCGGTGCCGAACCAGGACACGCCGAACACCAGCGCGCCGAGCACGGCGACGGTGAGCAGGCCGTAGATATTGCGGACCTTGACCAGTACCGCGGCCAGCATGAGCAGCGTCGCCCACAGCATCAGCGTCACCCGGCCGGTCCCGAGCAGCGCCGCGTACCCGAGCCCCAGCGCCGCCGGGGCCGGATAGCCCGCGGCCGCGGTGAGGATCATGCCGAGACCGGTCGGCTTGCCGCTGGACACGGTGAGCCCGGAGGTGTCGGTGTGCAGGGTGATCGCGTGCAGCCTGCGCCCGGTGAGCAGGGCGACCAGCGCGTGCCCACCCTCGTGGACCACGGTCACCGCCGCCCGGGTGAGCCGCCACAGCGGCCGGTAGCCGACCAGGACGAGCGCCACCGCGGCGGTGACGAGCACCAGCCACCATGCGGGCGCGGGTTGGGTGGCGAGGAGACGGTCGAGCAGCGAGCTGGCGGATCCGGTGTTCACCGCCGCACTTTAGCTGTCCACGGCGTCGGGCGTGCGCTCGCGCGAAACCTGGGACGGCAGCGGATGATCGGGTTCCAGGGCGGGTAGGCCGTCGATGCTGACGGCGTTGTCGCCCGCGATGCGGCGGGCGAAGTCCGCGTCGGTGCGGCGGGTGTGCGCCTCGTCGAGAATCGAGCGTTCCTCGACGAGCTCGAGGTAGGGGACAGACCAGCCGCACGAGTCGGCGACGCGGTCCACCGAGACCGCGACGACCGCGCGGATACCGGTGTGCCCGGTGCCGAAATGTTCACGCAGCGTGGCGAATTCGGACGAATCGGGACGGACCACGCGGCCGGTGCCGAACAGGCGCAGGATGCGGGCCGTCCGGGTGAACGAGCAGAACATCACGGTGATCCGGCCGTTGTCGCGCAGGTGTGCGATTGTCTCCGCGCCGCTGCCGAACAGGTCGAGGTAGGCGACCGTGTGGTCGTCGATCACGGCGAAGGTGTCGCGATACCCCTTCGGGGAGACGTTGACGTGGCCGCCGTCCGACGGCGCGGTGCCGATGAAGAACATCGGCTGTTCGGCGATGAAGGCCCGTAACTTGTCGTCGATCCGGTCGAACACCTTGGCCATCACGCACTTCCTCGTCCCGCCAGGCAGCGGGCTCCCCGCCTCTACTGTATCGGCGGGCCGTCGTTCGGTTCATGCTGAGGGTTACCGCAGACGCGAACCGGGCGGTGTCCGACGATGTCGGTATGACGCAGACCGCACCCAGCCCCGTCCACCCCGTGCAGCAGCGCTACGCCGACCCGTCGACCGAGGTCCCCGCGCAGTGGAATCCGGTGCCGAATCCCTCGGACTCGGCACCGTCTACATCGGCGCGCTGCGCAACGACCCGGAACGGGTGGCCGCCGAACTCCATCTGCCCGAGCACGTCTTCGCGGTCTTCGGCCTGGTCGTCGGGCATCCCGACCCGGAGGAGGGCACGCGGGTGAAGCCGCGACTGCCGCAGGCGGCGGTGCTGCACCAGGAAAACTACGATCTGGCAGGGCAGCGTGAGCCCGTCGCCGCCTACGAGGAGCGGATCGGCGAGATCTACTCCGAGCAGGGGCTGCCGTTCTCCTGGACCGAACGGGTCCTGGCCAGGCTGGCGTCGAAGGCCTCACTCAACGGGCGCGACCGGCTGCGGGAGTCCTTGGCGGCCAGGGGATTCCGGCTGCGCTGAGCAGGCTCAGCCGTCGAGCGCGGCGCGGGTCAGCTCGAGCGAGCGGATGCGGGCGTCGATGTCGTAGACCAGCGTGTTGAGCATGAGCTCGTCGGGCGCGGCGGCGGCGAGCAGTTCGGCGGCTTGGGCGCGCACGGTGTCCGGCGAGCCCTGCAACTGACCGGCCTTGCGCTGCGCGGCGAAGCGCCGTTCGGCGTCGCTGCCGGGGAAGGCGGCAGCCTGTTCCGGCGTCGCCAGCGCCTGCGGACGGCCCGCGCGCAGCTGGGCGAAGGCGAGGTCGCGCGGTGCGGCGAGCCGGTCGGCCTCGGCGTCGGTGTCGGCGCAGATCGCCGAGGCGGCCACTATCGTGTACGGCGCGCTCAGCGTCTCCGACGGCCGGAAGTTGTCGCGGTAGAGCGCGAGCGCGGCGGCGGTGTTGTCCGGGGCGATGTGGTGGGCGAAGGCGAACGGCAGCCCGAGCACCGCGGCCACCTGGGCGCTGTAGCCGCTCGAGCCGAGCAACCACACCTGCGGTTCGGCGTCACGGCCGGGACTGGCGACGATGCCGTCGGGGTCGGCGCCGCGGAAGAATCCGATCAGCGCGGTCAGCTCGCGGGGGAACGAATCACCGTTCAGGCCCTCGGCGTTGCGCCGCAGCGCCCGCGCGGTCACCGGATCGGTACCGGGCGCGCGCCCGATGCCCAGATCTAAACGCCCCGGAAGCAGCGACTCGATCGTGGCGAACTGCTCGGCGACCCCCCGCGGCGGGTGATTTTGGAGCGGTGGTTTTTTAAAAAAAGAATATCGCGCCGAATAG
>NZ_JBHXMY010000077.1:0-15898 GCF_042720195.1 Nocardia sp. NPDC058497
GGGGGGTAGCCGGATCGGCTGGCGGCTGGGCGTTCGAATGCGGGTGTGCCGGGGCGGCCGACGTCGGCCGCGCGGAGACTGCGGGGGATAGCGATCCGGTGTGCTGCGGGGCGACCAGGCCGGACGACTCGCTCGTCATCGGGCGGGATTCGTGCCGGTCGGAGCGCATGCCGGAAGGTCGCCCGGCGCTCGGCGGGGCGGTATGGCGGAAGGGCACGAACACCATCGTGCCAGATCCGCCGACGGTGGCCCGACACGACGAGGCACGCCGGGACGGACCGGTGCGCGACGCCCAGTGGCTGGTCCTTTACACTCTCGGGGCGCGTTACGCTAGACCTTCGGCGTAGAAATTTCCGATCGCGTCACAACTGAACCAGGAGCCGCCCATATGCCGATGCCCACCGAGGAAAGGGTGAGCCAGCTCGTCGCTGAGCTCGTCGCACGCCGGGGATTCGACCTCGAGGGCGTTGCGATCGCGTCTGCGGGCAAAGACGAAGTGGCGCCGGTTCGGTTGAAGGTCACCGTCGACAGCGACGGCCCGGCCGATCTGGACGCCATCGCCGAGCTCAGCCGGGAGATGTCCGAGCTGCTCGACGAAGCGGGCGACTTCGGCGAATCCGCCTACCTGCTCGAAGTGACCACCCCCGGCGTGGACCGGCCGCTGACCGCCGAGCGGCACTGGCGACGCGCCCAGGGCCGCAAGGTGAAGCTCGCGCTGCGCGAGGGCGCCGAACCGGTCGAGGGCAAGGCCCGCTTCGACGCGCGGGTCGGCCTGCTCGCCGACGACGGCACCGTCGCGCTCGTCCTCGGCGGCAAGAACAAGCCGCACCGGGTGCACGTGCCGCTCGCCGACATCGCCTCCGCGGTGGTCCAGGTCGAGTTCAACGCGCCGGGCGCCGCCGAACTCGAACTGGCCGGCGGCATCGCCGCGGGCCGTCCGGTACCGGGCGAAGAGCCCGCCGACCTCGCCGCCGCAGGCCAACACAGTGACTCTCCCACCGAAGGGGTTGCAGAATGAACATCGAAATCGAAGCCTTGCGGGCGATCGTCGCCGACAAGGGCATCCCCATCGAGACCGTCATCTCGGCGATCGAGTCGGCGCTGCTGACCGCCTACCGCCACACCGAGGGCCACCAGCCCAGCGCCTACATCGACATCAACCAGAAGACCGGCGTGGTCCGGGTGATGGCGCGCGAGCTCGACGCCGACGGCAACCTCGTCTCCGAATGGGACGACACCCCCGAAGGCTTCGGCCGCATCGCGGCGACCACCGCCCGTCAGGTCGTGCTGCAGCGGCTGCGCGACGCCGAGAACGAGAAGTCCTTCGGCGAGTTCTCGACCCATGAGGGCGACATTGTCGGCGGCGTTGTCCAGCGCGACGCCAGGGCCAACGCCCGCGGCATCGTGGTCGTCCGCATCGGCAGCGAGGCCACCGGCGCCGAAGGCCTCATCCCGCCCGCCGAGCAGGTGCCGGGGGAGACCTACGAGCACGGCGACCGGATCAAGTGCTACGTCTACGGCGTCTCCCGTGGTCCGCGCGGCCCGCAGATCCAGCTTTCGCGCACGCACCCGAACCTGGTGCGCAGGCTGTTCTCGCTCGAGGTGCCCGAGATCGCCGACGGCTCGGTGGAGATCGTCGCGGTGGCGCGCGAGTCGGGTCATCGCTCCAAGATCGCCGTGCGGTCCACCGTGCCGGGCGTGAACGCCAAGGGCGCGTGCATCGGACCGATGGGCCAGCGCGTGCGCAACGTGATGAGCGAGCTGGCGGGTGAGAAGATCGATATCATCGATTACGCCGAGGACCCGGCGACCTTCGTCGGCAACGCGCTCTCGCCGTCGAAGGTGGTTTCGGTCACTGTCGTCGATCCCGACGCCAGGGCGGCGCGAGTGATCGTGCCGGACTTCCAGCTGTCGCTGGCGATCGGCAAGGAGGGCCAGAATGCCCGCCTGGCCGCCCGTCTGACCGGCTGGCGCATCGATATCCGCAGCGACGCGGCTCCGGAGCCGGGCGACTCGGTCCGGCCGGAGGCGCACCGTGGTTGACGAAAATGCGGGAATCCCGACCCCCGGATGACATGTTCGTAACTTCGGAAGGGGAGGGGTTCGTCGTTATGACCGGGTCACCGGTAGAGTGGGTAGAAGACCGGCCCGCGCAATCCGTTCGAACCTGTATCGGATGCCGTCAGCGTGAGCCGTCTGCCGAACTGTTGCGGATCGTGGTGCAGCATCGGGACACCGGTTCCGCCGGGGCCTCGGCTGTTGCGATCGTTCCCGATCCACGGCGCAGACTTCCCGGACGGGGTGCCTGGCTGCACCCCGTTTCAGCTTGTCTGCGTTCCGCAGAGCGGCGCCGAGCATTCGGCAGAGCCCTACGAGTGTCCGGAAATCTGGATATCTCAGCCCTGGAGCAGTACCTCGAGAACAGGCACGAGCACTCATGAGCACACCGTGAAGCACCAACGATGAACGTCCATCGGAGATAACCCGAGGTCGTGCGGGCCCGCCTTCCCTAGGCGGCGTCACTGCCCGACCTCTCAGTGAGGAGAGCAGTGGCAGGCAAGGCCCGCGTGCACGAGTTGGCCAAAGAACTCGGTGTCACAAGCAAGGAACTACTCGCGAAGCTCAAGGAGCAAGGCGAGTTCGTGAAGTCGGCGTCCTCGACGGTGGAAGCACCCGTCGCACGTCGTCTGCGCGAATCGCTCGCGTCGAAGTCCGCCCCGGCGGCCGATGCGAAGCCGGCGGCCCGTCCCGGTCCGTCCCAGGCAGCCCGTCCGGCTGCCAAGCCCACACCGGGCGGTCCGCGTCCCGGTCCGCGTCCGGCTCCGGCGGCTCCCGCCGCTGCCGCCCCCGCGGCTCCGGTCACCCCGGCGCCCGCCGAACCGGTCGCTCCGGCTGAGGTGAAGCCGGCTCCGGCCGCTCGCCCCACCCCCGCGGCCGCACAGTCCGCGCCTGTCGCCAAGCCAGCCGGTGCCCCCGCGCCCGGTCCGCGCCCGGCGCCCGGCGCCCCGCGTCCGGGTCAGCCCGCCGCAGGTCAGGCCCGTCCGGGCCAGCCCGCACCGGGTGCCCAGGCCCCGCGTCCGGCCGGTCCCGGCCCGAAGCCCGGCCCGAAGACCCCGCGCGTCGGCAACAACCCGTTCAGCTCCGCCCCGGATCGTGAGCGTCCGGCGCCGCGTCCCGCCCCGCAGGGTGGCCCGCGTCCGACTCCGGGTCAGGGCGGTCCCCGTCCGGCTCCCGGCCAGGGTGGTCCGCGTCCTGCTCCCGGTCAGGGCGGTCCCCGTCCCGGTCAGGGTCAGGGTGGCCAGCGTCCGGCCGCCGCGCAGGGCGGTGCCCCGCGTCCCGGTGGCCCGCGTCCCAGCCCGGGTTCGATGCCTCCGCGTCCGAACCCCGGTGCCATGCCCCAGCGCTCCGCGCGTCCGGGTCCGGCGGCCGGTGGTCGTCCGGGTCGTCCCGGTGGCGCTCCCGGTGGCGGCGCAGGTCGTCCCGGTGGCGGCGGTGGCGGCGGTTACCGTGGCGGCGGTGGCGGTGCCCCCGGTGCTCCCGGTGCCGGTGCTCCCGCGGCCGGTGGTTTCCGTGGTCGTCCCGGTGGCGGCGGTGGTCGTCCCGGTGGTCCCGGTGGCCGTGGTGGCGCAGCAGGTGCGTTTGGTCGTCCCGGCGGCGCTGTCCGTCGTGGCCGTAAGTCGAAGCGGGCGAAGCGCGCCGAATACGAGAACATGCAGGCGCCCGCCGTCGGTGGCGTGCGGCTGCCCCGCGGCAACGGCGAGATCATCCGTCTCGCCCGCGGCGCGTCGCTGTCGGACTTCGCCGAGAAGATCGACGCGAACCCGGCTGCCCTGGTGCAGGCGCTGTTCAACCTCGGCGAGATGGTCACCGCGACCCAGTCGGTGAACGACGAGACCCTCGAGCTGCTCGGCAGCGAGATGAACTACGTCGTCCACGTCGTCAGCCCCGAGGACGAAGACCGTGAGCTGCTGCAGTCGTTCGACCTCACCTACGGCGAGGACGCGGGCGGCGAGGAAGACCTCGAGCAGCGTCCGCCGGTCGTGACCGTCATGGGTCACGTCGACCACGGTAAGACCCGACTGCTGGACACGATCCGTAAGGCCAACGTCCGTGAGGGCGAGGCCGGTGGCATCACCCAGCACATCGGCGCCTACCAGGTGCTCACCGACCTGAACAACGAAGAGCGTCTGATCACCTTCATCGACACCCCGGGTCACGAGGCGTTCACCGCCATGCGTGCGCGTGGTGCGAAGGCCACCGACATCGCGATCCTCGTGGTCGCGGCCGACGACGGCGTCATGCCGCAGACGGTGGAAGCGATCAACCACGCGCAGGCCGCTGATGTGCCGATCGTGGTGGCGGTCAACAAGATCGACAAGGAAGGCGCGAACCCGGACAAGATCCGGCAGCAGCTGACCGAATACGGTCTGGTCACCGAGGAGTACGGCGGCGACACCATGTTCGTCGACATCTCGGCCAAGCAGGGCACCAACATCGACGCGCTGCTGGAAGCGGTCCTGCTGACCGCCGACGCCTCGCTCGACCTGCGGGCCAACCCGGACATGGACGCCCAGGGTGTCGCCATCGAGGCGCACCTCGACCGCGGCCGTGGCCCGGTGGCCACCGTGCTCATCCAGCGCGGCACGCTGCACGTCGGCGACTCGATCGTGGCGGGCGACGCCTACGGTCGTGTGCGCCGCATGGTCGACGAGCACGGCGAGGACGTCCACGCGGCGTCGCCGTCGCGCCCGGTGCAGGTCATCGGTTTCACCTCGGTGCCCGGCGCCGGTGACAACCTGATCGTGGTCGAGGAAGACCGGATCGCTCGCCAGATCGCCGACCGCCGCAATGCGCGCAAGCGCAACGCACTGGCCGCGCGCAGCCGCAAGCGGATCAGCCTGGAAGATCTGGATGCCGCCCTGAAGGAGACTTCGGAGCTCAACCTGATCCTCAAGGGCGACAACTCCGGTACCGTCGAGGCCCTCGAAGAGGCCCTGCTCGGCATCGAGATCGACGACGAGGTGCGCCTGCGCGTCATCGACCGCGGTGTCGGTGGCGTCACCGAGACCAACGTCAACCTGGCGTCGGCCTCGAACGCGATCATCATCGGCTTCAACGTCCGTGCGGAGGGCAAGGCCACCGAGCTGGCCAACCGCGAGGGCGTCGACATCCGGTACTACTCGGTGATCTACCAGGCCATCGACGAGATCGAGAAGGCCCTCAAGGGCATGCTCAAGCCGATCTACGAAGAGGTCGAGCTGGGCCGGGCGGAGATCCGCGCGATCTTCCGTTCGTCGAAGGTCGGCAACATCGCCGGCTGCATGGTCCTGTCGGGTTCGGTCAAGCGCAACGCCAAGGCGCGCCTGATCCGCGACGGCAGGGTGGTCGCGGAGACGATGACCATCTCCTCGCTCAAGCGGGAGAAGGACGACGCCACCGAGGTGCGCGAAGGTTACGAGTGCGGTATGACCGTGACCTACAACGACATCAAGGACGGCGACATCATCGAGGCGTACGAGCTGCGCGAGAAGCCGCGCGACTGATAACGCACACCGTTCCGCACGCCGCATCCGATGCTTCGGGTGCGGCGTGCGGTCATGCGGGCAATCCATCTATCAGGAGGTGAGCACCGCTGTATATCGGTGCGCTCGAATTCGATCTACTGCTCGGTGACGTGCATTCGCTCAAGGAGAAGCGGTCGGTGATCCGCCCGATTCTCGCCGAGCTGCAGAAGCGCTTCGCCGTGCACGCCGCCGAAGCGGGAGATCAGGACCTGCACCGCCGGGCATTGCTCGGGGTGGCCATGGTCAGTGCGGATATCGGGCACCTGAACGAGGTGCTCGACAAGTGTGAGCGGCACGTTGCCGCGCGTCCGGAGATAGAGTTGCTGGCAGTACGCCGCCGGATCTTCGGACCCGAGGACTGAAGTAGTAGAGGAGGACAGACCCATGGTGGATCAAGCCAGGGCACGCCGACTCGCCAAGCGGATTTCCGCGATCGTGGCTACCGCGATCGAGTACGAGATCAAGGATCCGCGGCTGCGGTTCGTCACGGTCACCGACGCCAAGGTGACCGGCGATCTGCGCGAGGCAACGGTGTTCTACACGGTGATGGGCGAGACGCTCGACACCGAACCCGACTACGCGGCCGCGGCCGCCGGTCTGGACGCGGCCAAGGGCGTGCTGCGGTCCAAGGTGGGTGCGGGCACCGGGGTGAAGTTCACCCCGATCCTGTCGTTCACGCTGGACAAGGTGCCCGACGCGGCCCGTGAGATGGAGGAGCTGCTCGCCCGGGCTCGCGCCATCGACGACGAGGTCGCCAAGGTCGCGGCCAACGCCACCCACGCCGGTGAGGCCGATCCGTACAAGGCCGATCGCGACGACGACGGCGACGAGTAACCCGGCATGAACGGTCAGCGCCCGGAGTCGGCAGCCTGCGTGAGCACGCGGGGCGCCCGGGCATGCCGATCGGACGCGGCATGACGGGCGCCCGTGACGCGTTGGTACTGGACGCCGCCGTCGCCGCAGTGGCGGCGGCGCGTTCGGTGACCGTGTTGTGTCACGTGCAGCCCGACGCCGACACCATCGGCAGCGGGCTCGCGCTGGCGCTGGCGCTGGAGCGCAAGGGCGTGCCGGTGGCGGTGTCGTTCGCCGAGCCCGCCGAACTGCCCGCCTCGCTGCGGACGCTGCCCGGCGGGCATCTGCTGGTGGCGCCCGCCGACGTGCCGCTCGAGGTCGACCTGCTCGTCGTCGTCGACTGTGGCGCGCGCAGCAGGCTCGGCGCGCTCGCCGACCGGTTGCCCGGTGCGGCGACGACGCTGGTCATCGATCACCACCGCGCCAACGACGGGTTCGGCACCGTCGACCTGATCGACGAGTCGGCGGCGTCGACCACCGAATTGGTGACCCGCCTGCTCGACGCGTGGGGCATCCCGATCGATGCCGACATCGCACACTGCCTGTTCGCGGGCTTGGTGACCGACACCGGGTCGTTCCGCTGGGCGCGCACCGGCAGTCACGCCATGGCCGAGCGGCTGCTCGCCACCGGGATCGACGGCGCCGAGATCACCCGCGTGCTGCTCGATACCCACCCCTTCTCGTGGCTGCCGATGCTGTCGAAGGTGCTGTCGACGGCCGTTGTCGTCCCGTCCGCCGCCGGCGTCGGGCTGGTCTACGCGCTGGTGCGCGCCGCCGACACCCATGATGTCGGGCCCGAAGAGGTGGAGAGCGTGATCGACGTCGTCCGCACCACCGCCGAAGCGGGGATCGCGGCCGTCTTCAAGGAAGCCCGCGGCCAGAACGACCGGTGGACGGTCTCGCTGCGCTCCCGTGATTCCGCGCCCGGTGCGGCCGATGGTGTCGATGTCGCCGCGATCGCCGGCGTGTTCGGCGGGGGTGGGCACCGCTTCGCGGCGGGCTACACGACCTACGGCAATGCCAATGATGTGGTGCAGGCACTGGTCACCGCGCTCGGTTGATCGCTGAGTCGGCGAGCGGACGTCCAGTCCAGCAGGATGGTGCTGTCCGACGCGCATCGGTTTCCACCCGCGCGATTGCGTCCGATGGTGCGCCTCGATGGCCCAGTGCCATGGCGGGACGGCCCAGCTGACGGGTCTGGCGCAGGCTGGCGACGGCACAGCCGATCGATGATCCAGGCGAGCGATCGCTCGAGCTGGTGACGGCACACCTGATCGTCTGGCTCAGACGACAGTCCGGCCGAGTCCGGAAGACGATCAGCCGACCTGGACTGGCGTGCGGCGCAGGCGCATGGCCAGCGGGACGCCCAGAATTGTTGTGGCAGCGGATAATCCGAAAGCGAGTGCCGGTCGGTCGACGAGCAGTCCGGTGGCACCGGCCACGACCAGGCCGCCGAGATTGCCGGTCATCCAGATCAGCCCCGCCGCCGTGCCTTCGGCCGCTCCGGTGTGGCGTTCGGCCATCGTGAGGACGATCGGCAGCGCGGGCAACAGCGTCAGCCCGATCAGGACGAAGGCCAGGAATCCGGTGGCCGGCCCCGGCGCCACGGCGACGAGCAGACAGGCGAGCGCACTGGCCGTGAGGCCGACCATGACCGCGGGCAGTTCGACGCCGCGACGCAGCACCGCCACCGGCACCACCGCGCATCCGACGACGCCCGCGAGGACGTTGATCAGCAGCACGACACTGGCGGCATCGGCGCTGACGCCAGCGGGTTCCAAGAGCGCCTGACCGTAGGTGGCCAACGCGACGAACGTCCCGAATGGGAAGAACACCGCGATGCACAGCCTGCGCACATAGCTGTCGCCGAGCGTGGCGCGCAGGGCGGACAGCGAGGTCGACGTGCTCGCCGCGGGCCCGCGACCGGCACGGGCCAGTTCGACGGTCAGCAGGACGGCCGCCACACTGGCGAAGACCGCGCCGACAGCGGTGAGGGTTCCGAGCTGATCCGTACCGGGCAGGATCGCGCCGAGGACGAAGGCGGCGGCCATGCCCGCGAACGTGCTCGCTGTGCCGACGGCGATACCGGTCGGCCGGTCCTTCTTGTCGAGGTAGTGCCCGGCGATGCCGGTGATCGCGTTGAGCACCAGCGGTTGCGCCACGGCGACGACCGTCTGCCCGAGCAGCGCCACGGCGAACCCGTCGTGGAGCAGGCGCAGGTCCGCGCCGAGCGCGGTCAGCACCGCGCCGGCGATCAGGGCGGGCCGGAACCAGCGGTCGAGCAGGATGCCCGCCGGCACGGCGAGGACGACGTAGAGCAGCGGGAACATATTCGCCAGCCAGCCGACGGCGGATTCGGACACATCGAAGTGCTCGGCGGCGACGGTCGTCACCGGCGCGTAGGTCAGCCAAACCAGCTGGGTGGCGGCGCCGACCAGGGAAAAGGCGGTGATCAGCCGCCATCGGTTCGCTGTCGCCATGGTCGTTCGTTGTCCTCGGTGGGTCGGGCGAACCGGGGTGTTCGCGGTGCTCGTCCGCCCGAGCGTGTGGTGTGCGGTCGCCGACGATAACTGGGCGGGTGACCAATACTGCCGTGCCGGACGCTCGTCACGCGTCGATTCGCTGGAATCATCCCGCGAAATCGATGGGCTTTCCTCAGGCTTGGGCGATCATGCTTGATCGCATGAGCTGGGACGAGGCATTCGCGGATCACTATGCGGAGTGGTCGGCGGATATGACGGCGGATGTCGCGTTCTACGTCGAACTTGCCAGTCGGGCCGACGGGCCGATAGTCGAACTCGCTATAGGCAACGGCCGTGTGGCGATACCGGTCGCCCAGGCCACCAGGCAACCTGTGATCGGCATCGACACCTCTGCCCGCATGCTCGAGCAGGCCATGAGCCGGGCCGCTGCTGCTGGAGTGCTGTTGGACCTGAGAGTGGGAGACATGCGTGATCTGCGCCTCGATCAGCCTGCTGCACTGATCTACTGCCCGTTCAGAGCGCTACTGCACCTACGCACTTGGGCCGACCGCCGCCGCGTCTTCGAGCGGGTGGCAGCCTCGCTGCGGCCGGGCGGCCGGTTCGCGTGGAACGCGTTCGCATTCGATCACCACAGCGCTGCACGTTTGGATGGAACACGCCAGTTCAGACCGGTGGCGCACACCAACCGATACGCCGTGGGCGACAACCGCATCGACCTGGTCCTCGACAGTGGGGCGGTCAGCTCACTGTGGTGGGCGACGAAGAACGAGTGGCTCGGACTTCTCGATGTGGCCGGCCTCGAACTGGAGGCACTCCACGGCGGGTTCGCCGGTGAACCGTTCACCGAGGACAGCAGAGAATACGTTTTCGTAGCCCGCCGCGCGCAGACAGGTTGACCAACCTGCGTAACCGCTCACCGGATCCGTGTCGGTGCGGTGTGCGACCATCGGCCGTGATCAGCACTGGCGTGCGCCGGAACGCGGCGCCCCTCGACGGGGGAGGTCGGGCGTGAGTTCCATCGATGATGATCCGGAGTATCAGGCCGGTCCGCGGCGGATTCTCGGGATCGCGCTGCCTACCCTCGGTGTGCTGGTGGCCGAGCCGCTGTATCTGCTGTTCGACATGGCGGTCGTCGGCAGGCTCGGGGCGCTGGCACTGGCTGGGCTGGCCGTCGGCGGTGTCATCGTGGGCACGGTCAGTACCCAGCTGACGTTCCTGTCGTACGGCACGACGGCGCGGGCGGCGCGACGGCACGGCGCGGGGGATCGGGCCGGTGCGGTGGCGGAGGGTATCCAGGCGACCTGGGTCGGCGCGGGGATCGGTGTGCTCATCGTGCTGGTGGTGCAGCTGTTCGCGGGCCCGCTGTGCGCGGCGATCGCGGGCGGTGGCGAGATCGCCGACGAGGCGCTGATCTGGGTGCGTATCGCGCTGTGTGGGGTGCCGTTGATCCTGCTGTCGATGGCGGGTAACGGCTGGATGCGCGGCGTGCAGGACGTGCGGCGCCCGCTGATGTATGTCGTTGCGGGACTGGCTCTGTCGGCCGTGCTGTGCCCGGTGCTGGTGTACGGGCTGTTAGGCGCGCCGCGGATGGAGCTGGCTGGTTCGGCGGTGGCGAATCTCGCCGGGCAGCTCGTGTCCGGCGCACTGTTCGTCTACGCGCTGCTGCGGGAACGGGTTTCGCTGCGTCCGCATCCTGCCGTGATGCGCGCGCAGCTGGTGCTCGGCCGCGATCTCATCGTGCGCAGCCTGTCGTTCCAGGTGTGCTTCGTCTCCGCCGCCGCGGTCGCGGCGCGCTTCGGCGCCGCGTCCGTCGCCGCCCACCAGCTGGTCCTGCAACTCTGGAATTTCCTCGCGCTGACCCTGGATTCGCTCGCCATTGCCGCCCAGACCCTGGTCGGCGCCGCGCTGGGTGCGGGCAATGCGCGGGGCGCGAAGGGGATCGCCCGCCGCGTCACCGGCTGGTCGGAGATCTTCGCGCTGGTCTTGGCCGCGGTCTTCGCCGCCGGTGCGGGCGTGATCCCACTGCTGTTCACCGGCGACGCGCAGGTCCTCGATCGCACCGACGTCATCTGGTGGTTCTTCGTCGCTATGATCCCCGTCGCGGGCGCGGTCTTCGCGCTCGACGGCGTGCTGCTCGGCGCGGGCGACGCCGCGTTCCTGCGCACCGCCACCCTCGCCGCGGCTCTCGTCGGCTTCCTTCCGCTGATCTGGCTGTCGCTCGTCTTCGACTGGGGCGTGGCGGGGATCTGGTCCGGCCTGGTCGCCTTCATGCTGCTGCGCCTGATCGCCGTCGTCGCCCGGGCCCGCTCCGGCCGCTGGGCCCGTGTCGGCGCCGACGTGCCGAGCGGCGCCGCCTGACGGAAGTGGCGCTCGTCACACCGATCCCCCCGATGGCGCTGTCGCACTACCGTCGGAACGGACGACTTCGAGCCGATGATGGAGGCGAAGTAGCGGTGCTGGACGTGTTTTCGAGGAGTGTCGGCCTGCGATTGGCGGCCGGTGCGGCAGCGCTGCTGGCTGGCGCCGGGGTGGGGATACCCACGGCGCAAGCGGCTCCGGAGGGCACCGGTGCGCTCCTCGCGCATGTCGACCAGCCCGCGGGCTGGGGCGACTGGTCGCGCGCGGCGATCGTGGACTACCGCACCGAAGGACCGACCGGTGGACTGGTCGACAGCGCCGGACTGGTGCTGCTCCCCGATTCACCCGCACCCGCGGGCGGCTACCCGATCGTGGCGTGGGACCACGGCACCAGTGGCCTGGGTCCGCAGTGCGGCATCACCACGACGAAGGCGGCCCACGATCGGCCGCTGCTGCAAGCATTCCTGGATCGCGGTTGGGCCGTGGTGGCTCCGGACTATGTCGGGTTGTCGCCG
Organism: Nocardia sp. NPDC058497; assembly: GCF_042720195.1. Lineage (NCBI taxonomy): Bacteria > Bacillati > Actinomycetota > Actinomycetes > Mycobacteriales > Nocardiaceae > Nocardia > Nocardia sp. NPDC058497. Next base: position 11,773 of record NZ_JBHXMY010000077.1, read on the forward strand.
AACTCACGAACCGTCCACCCGTACCTGCACACGCGCACCGAGGCGACGGCAACTGTCGACCTGGTCAAGGCGGCACGGTCCGCTGTCCCGGCACTGTCGAACACGTGGGCCGTCGCCGGCTCGTCGCAGGGCGGGCACGCCGCGCTGGCCACCGGAAACCTCGCCACCGGCTACGCGCCGGACCTCGACTTCCGCGGCACCGTGGCGATGGCGCCGGAGTCCAACTACGAGAACATCCTCGCCCAGGTGGGTCCGCAGGTGCCCAACCTGCCGATGGTCGACCGGCTCGCCGGCCCCTTCGCCGGCATGCTCGCCGGGCTGCGCGCCACCCGCCCCGACCTCGACGTCAACGGTCATCTCAGCGAATCGGGCCGGACTCTCGTCGACGCCATCTCCACCGCTTGCGTGCAGGACTTCGACAAGCTCTCGGCGGGCATGTCACTCGGGTCGATTCTCGCGAAACCGATGGCGGACAACGGCATCGGGACCGGCCTGCGCGACTACATGGTCGCCCCGACCGCCGGCTACCAGGAGCCCGTGCTGATCACCCACGGCGCCACCGACACCGTCGTCCCGCTCCCGATGACCCTCACCCTGCTCTCCCAACTGCGCGCCTCGGGGACCCAGATCGAGTTCGAGCAGTACTCGGTCTCGCATGAGGAGATCGAGGAAGCCTCGCGCGATCGCGTGCTGTCCTTCGTCGACGGACTGTTTCGCGCCTGATCCGTTGCAGCGCGGATAGCGGCTGCGCCGAGCCGACCTCGACGCGTGCTTTCCCGGGCTGCTGGATCTGCCGGCGGCCGAGACGCTGCCCGATCGGTGAACCCACGGACGCGCCGCCGCGTGCGTGTGCCACTGTGGACAGGTGATTCCCAAGTTGATGGCGGTCAGTGATGTGCACGTGGGGCATCAGGGCAACAAGCCGGTGGTGGAACAGATCCAGCCGGATTCGCCGGAGGACTGGCTGATCGTCGCGGGTGACGTGGGCGAGAAGGCCGAAGAGGTCCGGTGGGCGCTCGAGCTGCTGCGTGGCCGGTTCGCGAAGGTCATCTGGGTGCCGGGCAACCACGAGCTGTGGACCACACCCAAGGATCCGGTGCAGATGCACGGCGCCGCCCGCTACGACTACCTCGTCGCGATGTGCCGTGACCTCGACGTCGTGACACCGGAGGACCCGTTCCCGGTGTGGACCGGATCCGGCGCCGAACAGTACGGCGGCCGCGTCACCATCGCACCGATGTTCCTGCTCTACGACTACTCGTGGCTTCCCGCCGGGACCACCACCAAGACCCAGGGCCTGGCCGTCGCCCGCGAGCGCAATGTCGTCGCCACCGACGAATTCCTGCTGACCCCCGACCCGTACCTCACCCGCGACGCCTGGTGCCACGCCCGCGTGCAGTACACCCAGCGCCGCCTCGACGCCCTGGGCGCCGACACCCCCGTGGTCCTGGTCAACCACTTCCCGCTGGTCCGCCAGCCCACCGAGATCCTCTTCTACCCCGAGTTCTCCATGTGGTGCGGCACCGACCTCACCGCCGACTGGCACACCAGCTACAACGTGGTCTGCTCGGTCTACGGCCACCTGCACATCCCGCGCACCACCTACTACGACGGCGTCCGCTTCGAAGAGGTCTCCCTCGGCTACCCCCGCGAATGGAAACGCCGCGGCATGCCCGAGCCCCTCCTCCGCCAGATCCTGCCCGAACCGGTCTACGCCGAGGGCGACCTCAACGCCTGGGGCGGCCACTTCACGGTCACCCCGGAAATGGAAGCCGCGGCAGCCGAGATGCGCGCCAAAGCCGATCGCCGCCGGGGCATCTGACCGCTGCTGACTGGCCGCACCGCGCCCCGGCACCGGTGGCGGGCCGACGCCGCCGGGCAGTGACGGCCACCGGGCCTGCCTTTCGCGGGGTGTGCGACTGTGGCCTCGGCCGACACCGCAGCGCTGAGCACAACAGGCAACAGCGGCTGCGGTCGGACGGCGAGCTACGGCACCGATTACGCTGGTTCCCGATGATTCAGAACATTCTGCCGTCCGGCGTGGCCGCCGCGGAGCTGCTGGCGTATCCGGAGGACTTGAAGGCGCACCCGGCTGAGGAGCATCTCATCGCCAAGTCGGTCGAGAAGCGGCGCCGCGACTTCATCGGTGCCCGGCACTGCGCACGGCTGGCGCTCGAGCAGCTCGGCGAGCCGCCGGTGGCGATCGGTAAAGGCGAGCGCGGGATGCCGCTGTTCCCGCGCGGTGTGGTCGGCAGCCTGACCCACTGCGACGGCTATCGCGCCGCGGCAATGGCGCATGCGCTGCGGTTCCGCTCGGTCGGCAACGATGCCGAACCGCACGGTGCCCTGCCCGACGGTGTACTCGAATCGGTGAGCTTGCCCGTCGAACGAGAGTGGCTGGCGAGTGCGCCGAGTGCGGGCCTGCACCTGGATCGCCTGCTGTTCTGCGCGAAGGAAGCCACCTACAAGGCCTGGTTCCCGCTGACCCTGCGCTGGCTCGGCTTCGAGGACGCGCACATCACCTTCGAGATCGATTCCCGCACCGCCGATTCCGGCTCGGGAACGTTCCACACGAAGCTGCTCGTCCCCGGTATGACGAACGACGGTGGCGCCCCGCTGACCTCGTTCGACGGACGCTGGCTGATCGCCGACGGGCTGATCCTGACCGCGATCGCGCACGGCTGATGGCCGCGCGCACGCCCGCGGTCGACCAGCTCGGTGGGCTGGTGATCGTCGACAAGGACGGCGGCTGGACCAGCCACGACGTGGTGGCCCGCAGCCGGAAACTGCTGCGCACCAAGAAGGTCGGCCACGCGGGCACCCTCGACCCGATGGCGACCGGTGTCCTCGTGCTCGGCGTGGAGCGGGCGACGAAGCTGCTCGGGCAGCTGATCCTCACCACCAAGGCGTACACGGCGACCATCCGGCTCGGCCAGGCCACCATCACCGACGACGCCGAGGGCGAGGTCACCGCGACCACGCCCGCGCTGCACGTCACCGACGAGCAGATCGCGGCCGGTGTGGCCGCGCTGACCGGTGCCATCGAGCAGGTGCCCGCCACGGTCAGCGCCATCAAGGTCGACGGTGAGCGCGCCTACGCCCGTGCCCGCGCCGGCGAAGACGTGCAGCTGGCCGCGCGTCCGGTCACCGTGTCGCGCTTCGACATCCTGGCCCGCCGCGATCTCGCCGACGGCGAATTCGTCGACCTGGACGTGGAAGTCGAATGCTCCTCGGGCACCTACATCCGCGCCCTCGCCCGTGACCTCGGCGCCGCCCTCGGCGTCGGCGGCCACCTGACCGCGTTGCGCCGCACCAGGGTCGGCCCGTTCACCCTCGAACACGCCCGCACCCTCGACGAACTCGCGACCGCCGCGGAGGCCGAACAGCCACTGCTCAGCCTCGATATCGACACCGCGGTGCGTACGGCCTTCCCGCACCGCGACATCGACGAATCCCAGGCGAACGACCTGCGCAACGGCCGCTGGCTCGAACCGATCGGCCTCAAAGGCGTGTACGCAGCGATTGATCCGTCGGGCAGGGCCATCGCGCTTCTCGAAGAGAGCGGTAAGCGCGCGGCGTCGGTGATGGTGGTCCGCCCACAGGGAATCGGCGACTGACCTTCGCGGAAGGTCCTGCTCCGCGCCGAGGGGACTCGCACAGCATGGTGCCTCGCTCTCAGGAATGGGCCGACGTGGACGCGGCCCTCGAATACGTAGAGTGGCAGTGACGATCGGCGCCATGGTTATCGCCGGTCGCGGGGAAGGGTAGCGAGATGAGTTCAGAACAGGTCGACACATTCGCACTGTGGGACCGTGACGGTGACGGCCTGGTGTCGGTCGATGACATCGCCGCCGGAATCCGTTCCGCCGGTGTCGATGTCGACCACGCGGCGATTGAACGGCTGGTCGCGGCCGCCGACACCAACGGTGACTTCCTGGTCTCGCGTGCCGAATTCGATGCCGCTGTTGTCGAGGGGCGCATCGAGGTGACCGATGCCGACGCGGCGTTCCGGGTGTTCGATGTCAACGGCGACGGGCGAAACTCAGTCACCGAACAGGATTAGCGGTTACCCCCCCGCGCCCCCGGGGGGGGGGGCGGGGGGCGCCCGGCGCCCGAGTGCCTGTAC
>NZ_JBHXMY010000078.1:0-15860 GCF_042720195.1 Nocardia sp. NPDC058497
TATCCAAAATTTTCACACAGATAATTTGACGCCGTAAACTGTTCTCGACCAATGGGTGCGCGTATAAATTGACCGAACAGAGTGCAGCGACCCGCCCGCTCCGCATTGCGATCGTGGGCGCAGGACCGGCCGGTATCTACGCCGCCGACGCCTTGATGAAGTCCGATGCCGACGTGAGCATCGACCTCTACGAGCGCATGCCCGCGCCCTTCGGCCTGATCCGCTACGGCGTCGCGCCCGACCACCCGCGCATCAAGGGCATCATCACCGCCCTGCACAAGGTCCTCGACAAGGAGCAGGTGCGGCTGCTGGGCAACATCGACTACGGCACCGACATCACCCTGGACGACCTGCGTCAGTTCTACGACGCGGTGATCTTCTCCACCGGCGCCAACGCCGACCGCGCCCTGCCGATCCCGGGTATCGACCTCGACGGCTCCTACGGTGCCGCCGACTTCGTGTCCTGGTACGACGGGCACCCGGACGTGCCGCGCTCGTGGCCGCTGGACGCGGAGAAGGTCGCCGTCCTCGGTGTCGGCAACGTCGCCCTCGACGTGGCGCGCGTGCTGGCCAAGACCGGTGACGAGCTGCTGCCGACCGAGATCCCGCCGAACGTCTACAAGGGGCTCAAGGAGAACAAGGCCGTCGAGGTCCACGTCTTCGGACGTCGTGGCCCCGCCCAGGCCAAATTCACGCCTTTGGAGCTGCGCGAACTGGATCACTCGCCGACGATCGAGGTCATCGTCAACCCCGAGGACATCGACTACGACGAGGGCTCCGAGGCCGCGCGTCGTAACTCCAAGCAGGTCGACATGGTCGCCAACACCTTGGAGCAGTGGGCCATCCGCGATCACGGCGGCCGCCCGCACAAGCTGTTCCTGCACTTCTTCGAGTCCCCGGCCGAGGTCATCGGCGAAGACGGCAAGGTCGTCGGGCTCAAGACCGAGCGCACCCAGCTCGACGGCACCGGCAACGTCAAGGGCACCGGCGAGTTCAAGCAGTGGGACGTGCAGGCGATCTACCGCGCCGTCGGCTACCTGTCGCAGAACATCACCCAGCTGCCGTTCGACGACCAGGCAGGCACCGTGCCCAACGAGGCCGGTCGCGTGATCTCCGACGAGACCGCCGAGGGCGACGCCCGTTTCATGCCCGCCACCTACGTGACCGGCTGGATCAAGCGCGGCCCGGTCGGCCTCATCGGCCACACCAAGGGCGACGCCAACGAGACCATCGCCTGCCTGCTCGACGACGCCAAGGACTTCGCCCCGGCGCCGCAGCCCGAGCTGGACGCGGTCACCACGTTCCTCGAGGGCAAGGGCATCCCGTTCACCACGTGGGCGGGCTGGTACCGCCTCGACGCGCACGAGCGCGCCCTCGGCGAGCCCGAAGGCCGTGAGCGCGTGAAGGTCGTGGAGCGCGAGGACATGCTGCGCGCCTCCGAGCCGAACAAGGTCTAGGCTCAGACTTCGAGAGGCCGGTGGGTGACAGGACGCCACGTTCTGGAACCCACCGGCTTTTCTGTTCTACGGCCACCGTCACAGTGGCCGGACTGTTCTATCCCGCCTAACTCGAGGCATTCTGTACAAGTGTTCGATGCCCACGTCCACATCATCGATCCGCGGTTCCCGCTGATCGAGAACGAAGGCTATCTGCCTGACCCCTACACCATCGCCGACTATCGAAAGCGCATGGAGCACTTCGATGTTCGCGGTGGTGCGGTGGTCAGCGCGTCGTTCCAGGGTTCCGACCAGTCGTATCTGAAGGCGGCACTGGCCGAACTCGGGGACGGCTGGGTCGGGGTCACCAGGCTGGATCTGGACGCCACCGACGACGAGATCGTCGAACTGGACCGCGCGGGTGTGCGCGCCCTGCGGTTCAACCTCAAGCGCGCCGCCGCCGACATCACCGAGATGACCCTGCAGGCGCTGCGCGCGCACGAGCTGGCGCGCTGGCACGTGGAGCTCTACATCGACGGGCAGATGCTGGCCTCCTTGCAGCCGGTCATCTCCAAGCTGCCCGCGCTCTCGATCGACCACCTCGGCATGTCCGAGGAGGGTCTGCCCTATCTGCTCGATCTGGTCGATCGCGGCGCCAGGGTGAAGGCGACCGGTTTCGGCCGGGTCGACATGGACGTGGCCGAGACGCTGCGCCGCGTCCACGCGGTCAACCCCGGCGCGCTCATGTTCGGCACCGACCTGCCCGGCACCCGCGCGGGCAGGCCGTTCGAGGACGCCGATGTCGACCTGATCTGCCAGGTCGTCGGCGCCGATCTGCACGCGGTGCTCGAGGACAACGCGCGCGAGGCCTACCGGCTGCCCGCCGTCGAGCGCGCGGCGACCGACCCGATGCCGACGATGCCGATCCGGCGCACCGACAATCCGACCGTGCCGATCCCCCGCGACCAGCTGCCCGGCGCGGGCGAGCACACCCGCCCGCTGCCGGTCATCGAGTAGCTCAGGTCAGGATCGAGCCGGTCAGCCACACACCGGCGGCGACCAGCGCGCCGAGCAGCTCGACCAGCATCGACAGCCCGACGCCCTTGAGCGCGTGCACCGTCGCGGGCCAGGCCAGCTGGTTGGTCTTCAAGCGGTGCAGCTCGGCAAGGTAGACGCCGAGCACGAAGCCGATGAACAGGCCGACGATCGGGATGACGAAGAACCCGGCGACGCCCAGGACCGCGCCGACCAGCAGCGCCCGGTTCGACACTCCCGCCTCGCGCATCCGCCTGCCCGGCCAGGTGTACTTCACGACACCGGAGATGCCGAGCGCGACCGTGGCGATCGCGAGCACCGTCCAGGCCTCGGCACCACCGGTCATGAAGGCCCACACCGCGATCGCGGCGAAGATCAGGATGACGCCGGGCAGGATCGGAACGATCACGCCGATTAGACCGACCAGAATGACGAGGCCTACGATGACCTCACCCCACACGCTCACTACGGGTCCTCCCATTGTGGCGCCGAGTCGCGCCACCGGAATTCTCGCCCATGCCCTACCCGGGCCGCCATCCCGACGCTATTGTCAGTGTGTCAATACCGTTCGACGATGAACAGAGGTCAGGTGTGAGCGAGTCCGCCAACGCCAAGCAGGGACCCCTCGCGGGGATCAAGGTCATCGAGCTGGCCGGCATCGGGCCAGGTCCCCATGCCGCACTATTGCTGGCCGACCTGGGCGCCGACGTGGTCCGCGTGCAGCGTCCCGGCATGATGCCGGGATTCATCGAACGTCCGCAGTGGCGTGGCCGGACCATCGTCGAAGCTAACCTGAAGGACCCGGCCGACGTCGCCAAGATCCTCGATCTGGTCGAGAAGGCTGACGTGCTGCTCGAGGGCTTCCGCCCCGGCGTCACCGAGCGCATGGGCCTCGGCCCCGACGACGCGCTGGCCCGCAACCCGCGCCTGGTCTACGGCCGGATGACCGGCTGGGGCCAGCACGGCCCGCTCGCCGATCGCGCGGGCCACGACATCAACTACATCTCGCTGACCGGCGTGCTCAACGCCATCGGTCGCAAGGGTGAGCGGCCCGTGCCGCCGCTGAACATGGTCGGCGACTTCGGTGGCGGCTCGATGTTCCTGGTGTTCGGCGTGCTCGCCGCGCTGGTCGAGCGGCAGAGCTCCGGCAAGGGCCAGGTGATCGATGCGGCCATGATCGATGGGGCACTCGCCCTGTCGCACATGATCTGGGGCATGCGCGGTATCGGCCTGTGGTCCGACGAGCGCGGCACCAACCTGCTCGACACCGGCATGGCCTTCTACGACACCTACGAAACCTCCGACGGCAAGTACATGGCCGTCGGCGCGATCGAGCCGCAGTTCTACGCGGAGCTGCTGGCAGGCTTGGAGATCAGCCCGGAGGGTCTGCCCCAGCAGCTCGATCCGGACGGGCAGGAGCAGCTGCGCAAGCTGTTCGCGGACAAGTTCAAGACCAAGACCCGCGACGAGTGGGCCGCGATCTTCGACGGCACCGACGCCTGCACCACCCCGGTGCTGACCTTCACCGAGGCCGAGCAGAATCCGCACATCGTGGCCCGTACCGGCCTGATCGATATCGAGGGCGTCGTCCAGCACGCGCCGGCGCCGCGGTTCTCCCGCACTCCCGGTGGCGTGCCGACACCGCCGCCGGCGGAAACGACACCGATCGAAACGGTCTGGGTTGACTGATTTGCCGGCCTGTCGTCGGTAGTCTCTTCAACTATCGACGACAAGCCACGGATCCGCACCGGCCACCGGCCACCAAAGGTGCTCGCCGCGCTCATCGCGGTCATCACCTTCGGTGCCGCGCTGCTCGCCTTCACCATGGCCGAAGGAATGCTCGACGATCGCAGAACCCGGCTCGTCGAATCCCGTTGCCGCAGTGAGGCCCCGGTGCCCGCGGCGGTCAGCGCGCTCAACGGCCTGGCGGCCGGACTGCTGCTGGCCAGCACCATCGCGCTGGTGTGCCTGCTGGTGCTGCTGTTCCGGTATCCGTCCACGCGCAGCATCGTCGCGGTGCCGCTCACCACGGTCGCCGTCCTGGTGTCGATGCTGTTCATGCTCGGCGTCGGCTACGAGACCGTGCGACCCGCATCGGCGTCGGCCGGATCCCACTCGTGCGGATTCAGTAGCAGGTGAGCGGTTGCAGGGGGTCGGCGGCGCGCGGGGTCAGGGCTTCGTAGGCGGCGGCGATAGATTTCACGGCCAGGCGCAGCTCTGGCTCGGGGTGGGTGAAGGGCAGGCGCAGGAAGCGCTCGAAGGCGCCCTGGACGCCGAAACGTGGACCGGCGGCGAGCAATACGCCGTGATTGGGCGCGGTGGCGGCGAGTGCGGTGGAGACGGGGCTCGGTAGCTGGGCCCAGACCGACATGCCGCCCGCACCGGGGGCGATGTACCAGCCGGGGAGGTCTTCGGCGACGGCGTCGAGCAGGGCGGCGCGCTGGGTGCGCAGCTGTTCGCGGCGGCGGTCGAGGATGGGTTCGGCGTTCTCCAGCAGGTGGACGGTGGCCAGCTGGTCCATGACCGGGGTGCCGAGGTCGACGGTGGCGCGGATGCCGAGCAGCTTGGTGATCAGCGCCTGATTGGTGCGGATCCAGCCGACCCGCAGACCACCCCAGAACGACTTCGACGCCGAACCGATGGTGATGATCTCCGAGCCCTTGGCGAACGCGGCGACCGGCGGCGGCATGGTCTCGCCGGACAGGTTCAGATCGCTCATCGACTCGTCGACGACGATGGTCATCCTGGTGTCACGGGCGATGGCGGCCAGTTCGGCGCGGCCGTCGGCGTCGAGCAGCAGGCCGGTGGGGTTGTTGAAATCGGGGACCAGGTAGGCCAGCGTCGCCGCGGTCTGCCTCGCGGTGCTGCGCAGGCCGTCGAGATCCCACCCGGCGTGCGGGAATTCGGGACGCAGCGGGACCGGGATGGGGCGGGCGCCGACATCGCGGATCGCCTCGATGGCGTTCGGGTAGGTGGGGTGCTCGATCAGGACACGCGCGGCGGGCGAGGTGAGGACGTTGAGCAGCAGCCGGAGACCGTGCTGGGCGCCGAGCGTCACCAGGATCTGTTCGGGCTCGGTGGGCAGGCCGCGGGCGGTGTAGCGGCGGGCCAGTGCCTCGCGCAGGGCGACCACGCCGACCGGGTCCATGCCGTGTGTGCCCAGATAGGGCGGAATGCCGTGCAGTGCGGTCGAATACGCCTCGTGCAGTTCCGGTGGGGCCGACATCGCGGCGTAGGTCATGTCGATGGTCGGTAGTTCGGGCTGGGCCATCAGCGCCATGATCCCGCGGGCCGGCTTGGAGCCGTCGTGCTGGATGGCGGGCGGCAGCGCCACCGTGCTGCGGGAGCCCTGGCGGCTGATCAGGTAGCCGTGCTCGCGCAGCAGCGAGTACGTGGAGGTGATGGTGGTGCGGCTGACGCCGAGGGTGGTGGCCAGATCGCGCTCGCTGGGCAGGGCGACGCCGAGCGGGGCGCGGCCGTCGTGGATCAGCAGGCGGATCGCCTCGGCCAGGGCCAGATAGGCGGGGCGGTGCGGGCGGCGTTCGGGGGAATCGCCGCCGGTTTCGGGGTCACGCCACCGGCCGAGGTCGCGGGCCAGGCCAGATGCGCCGATCACTCTTGTCGCCATGAAGTCCAGTATTCCGTAAGTGGATATTTATAGGCAAGGCCAGTCGGAGGATTCTTACGACATGACCACTTTCTTCGCCCTCGCCGTCGCCACCGCCTTCGGGTACGCCGTCTATCACTTCTCGCCGAAACGAGGGGAATTGCCGTTCTGGCCGTTCCAATATCTGCCGCACGACAGGGCTTTCGGCACCTACGACGACCAGCGGCTGTTCCGCGATCTGGATGCCGTGCGGGTGCACGAGGACGAGCCGGTATCGCCGGACGCCGGTGGAGACGATCCAGTCCAGTTGCCGAAAATTGGACCTCTCGAATCGGGTGAGCGCGGGCCGCTCGCCGCGTGAGCGCAGGGGTGGGCCGGAATTTGTCACCGGGTCGGCGCACACTGTGATCATGAGTTCCGGAACCAGGACCGAACCGGTTGCCGCGGCACTGTTCGACACGGCGATCGGCCTGTGCGCGATCGCCTGGCACGGCGAGACCGTCGTGCGGTTCCAGTTACCCGAGGCGAGCGAGGAGGAGACGCTGGCCCGGATCACCAGGCCACTCGGCGGCGTTCCGGTGGTCGAGGATGAACCCGGGCCCGCGATCACCGCGGCGATCGCGGGGATTCGCGCCCATCTGGCGGGCACGGTCGACCCGTTGCGCTGGATCGACGTCGACCTGCGCGGTGTGCCCGATTTCCACCGTGCCGTCTACGCGGTGACCCGCGACATCGACCCCGGCCACACGCTCAGCTACGGCGACATCGCCACCCGCCTCGGCGCGCCCGGCTCGGCCCAAGCCGTCGGGCAGGCGCTGGGGCGCAACCCTGTTCCGCTGATCATCCCCTGTCACCGGGTTCTCGCCGCCGATCACGCGCTGCACGGTTTCTCGGCGCCGGGCGGGATCGGCACCAAGGCGCGGCTGCTGGAGATCGAGCGGACTCCCGGCTTCGGTGAGCCGATGCTGTTCTGATCCTCGACCGATGAATCCTCGCGATGGGCGCCGTCTGTACGGACAGCCGGGCGAGGCCGCCGTCTGCGGGTTTTCCTGGCCGGTATCGCCACGGCGTAAACCCGTGCCGACCTGCTAGGACCCGATCGCGTACCGTCGAGTCCGGTGGTCACACGGCCCGTATCGAGAGGAACCACAATGCAGACTGTGACGTCGGCCGACGGCACCACGATCGCCTACGACCGGGTCGGCGACGGCGCGGCGGGGACGGTCATCCTGATCGGCGGCGCGTTCAGCTACCGCGAGTTCGCGACCATGGTCGAGCTCGCCCAGACGCTGGCCACCGACTTCGACCTGACGGTGCTGAACTACGACCGGCGCGGGCGCGGTGACAGCGCCGACTCCCCCGGTGTGTACGACGTGGCCAACGAGATCGCCGATATCGCCGCGCTGGTCGAGGCCGCGGGCGGGAAGGCCGCGCTGTTCGGCTGGTCGTCCGGCGCCGCGCTCGCGCTGCTGGCCGCGGCCCAGGTGCCGGGCGTGACCGAGGTGGTCGCCTTCGAGCCGCCGTTCGTTGTCGACCCGAAAGACCATGTGCCGCCGAAGGATCTGGAAGCCAAGCTGCATCCGATGATCGCCGCGGGCGACCGCAACAAGACGGTCCGCTACTACATGACCAAGGCGATGGGCATGCCCTGGCTGATGGTCACCGCGATGCGCGTGACCCCGTTCTGGAAAGACCTTGCCGCGACATCGAATTCGACCGCCCACGACTGGGCCGTGATGAAGCCGTACATGCGCGGCAAGAAGCTCGACGCCGCGGAATGGAGCGGTGTCACCGTCCCGGTGCTCGTCCTCGCGGGCGACCGCACCGCCCCGATGCTCACCAAGGGCGCCAAGGCCGCCGCCGAGGTCCTGCCGAACGCGAAGTTCGCCGAACTCCCCGGCGTCAGCCACAACCCGAAGGTCTCGATCCTCGCCCCCGCGATCGGCGAATTCCTCACCCGCGCACAATGATCCACACGCGGCAGCCCTGATCGCAGCAGCGGTCAGGGTGGTGGTGGATGGTCCCGGTAGAACTGGCAGGGATCGCCGGTGAGGTAGCCGTCCATGCAGGCGAAGTAGGTCTGCACACAGGCGTTGCTGGTGCAGCCCGCCGTGTAGAGCATCCCGCGGATCCGCTCGTTGCGCTGCTGGGAGGGGATGAGCGTCTGGGCGGGCGGGAGCACCGAGCTCACCGGTGACGGGCTGGGCGTCGGGGTCGGTTCTTCCGGCGAGCTACAGCCCGGCAGGACGGCGAGCGTGAGCAGCGCCGACAGGGCCAGACCTGCACGTATCGCCATCAGCCACCTCCGTCCGGACCCGCTTCGACGGTACCTCGGGCACGGCCGGCGCCACCCGCGGACCCGTCGGGAGATGACCGACCGCGCTGAGTGAAAACTGCCCCTCCCCGAAACCGGGAAGGGGCAGTTCGCGAAGGAAACTCAGCCCAGCACGTCGTGGCGGACGATGGTCTGGTCGCGGCCGGGGCCGACGCCGATGCACGAGATCCGCGCGCCCGACAGCTCTTCGAGCCGCAGCACGTAGGCCTGGGCGTTGGCGGGCAGCTCCTCGAAGGTGCGGGCGTGCGAGATGTCCTCCCACCAGCCGGGCATCTCCTCGTAGATGGGCTTGGCGTGGTGGAACTCGGTCTGGGTGGTCGGCATCTGCTCGACCCGCTCGCCGTCGATCTCGTAGGCGACACAGATCGGCACGGTGTCCAGCCCGGACAGCACGTCGAGCTTGGTGAGGAAGTAGTCGGTGATGCCGTTGACGCGGGTGGCGTAGCGGCTGATCACCGCGTCGAACCAGCCACAGCGACGGGCGCGGCCGGTGGTGACGCCCACCTCGCCGCCCTGCTTGGCCAGGAACTCGCCGAAGTTGTCGAACAGCTCGGTCGGGAACGGGCCGGAGCCGACGCGGGTGGTGTAGCACTTGAGGATGCCGAGCACCGTGTCGATCTTGTTCGGGCCGATGCCGGAGCCGACCGCGGCGCCGCCGGAGGTCGGGTTCGACGAGGTGACGAACGGGTAGGTGCCGTGGTCGACGTCGAGCAGGGTGCCCTGCGAGCCTTCCAGCAGGATCGTGTCGCCGCGCTCGAGCGCCAGGTTCAGCTCGAGGCGGGTGTCGGAGATGCGGTGCTTGAACGACTCGGCCTGCTCGAGCACCTCGTCCACCACCTGCTGCGGGTCCAGGGCGCGGCGGTTGTAGATCTTCACCAGCACCTGGTTCTTGAACTCCAGTGCGGCTTCGACCTTCTGGGTGAGGATCTTCTCGTCCAGCACGTCGGCCACGCGGACGCCGACGCGGGCGACCTTGTCCTGGTAGCAGGGGCCGATGCCGCGGCCGGTGGTGCCGATCTTGCGGCTGCCGAGGAAGCGCTCGGCGACCTTATCGATGGCCACGTGATACGGCATGATCAGGTGCGCGTCGGCGGAGAGCAGCAGGCCGGAGGTGTCGACTCCGCGCTCTTCCAGACCGGCGAGCTCGTCGAGCAGCACACCCGGATCGACGACGACACCGTTGCCGATGACGTTCTTGACGCCCGGGGTGAGGATGCCGGACGGAATCAGGTGCAGAGCGAACTTGTCGCCGTTGGGGAGGACCACCGTGTGGCCCGCGTTGTTGCCGCCCTGATAACGGACGACCCACTGCAACCGCTCACCGAGCAGGTCGGTAGCTTTGCCCTTGCCCTCGTCGCCCCACTGGGCGCCGATGAGGACGATTGCCGGCATTTCGCGTCTCCTACAGATCGACAGCAGCACACTGTGCACTGCAGCTACCTGCCGTAGGACGCTGCGCGTCCAGTCACTGAGGCGGTGGCCGGAGACACAGTCTAGCCGACGCCTGATCAGGGCCCTTCGACGTGTCCTGCCCGAGCGTGCCGCCCCCCGGCCCTCACCGACGCCAGGATCGGATACCGTTACTTGCCGGCAGGGGGTTTTGCCGTGTGCTTGTGGGCGACACACCGTCGGCCGTACCGAGGAGGGTGTACCGCAGTTTGAGTACCCACGTTCTCCGATGTGGTGACATACCGGTCCCGATCGCGCTCGCCTCGCTGCCGACCACCCAGACCGGCCCGCTGCCCGATGTCGCCGTGATCGACGAGTTGCTGCCCGTGCTGGCCGCCGACAGCCTGCCGCGGTTGATCGTGCTCGGCTCCGACGCCGGCCTCGCCGCCGTGCTCACCCATCTGATGCGCACCGAACGCCTGCACGTCGAGGTGGGCTTCGTGCCGGTCGAGACGACTTACGCCTCGCGGGTCTATCAGACCGCCTCCGGCAATGCCGCCGCCAAGATCGCGATCGACGGCCGCGCGATCGAGACCCCGCTGATCCGCGACGACACCGGCACCGTGCTCGTCGGCCGGGCCAGTATCACCGGCATCGACGGCGCCGCCCTCGAGGGCGAGGCCTACGTCGACGACACCCTGCTGTTCAGCGGCACCGTGACGACGATGCTGATCTCGCCGACCATGACGATGCCCGGGGTCCGTGCGCGCGTGCGCAAGGGCTTCCGCAAGCGCACCTGGGTGTCCGGGCGCGCCGCGCAGCTCGGCACGCCGGGCGCGATCGTCACCCGGGACGGCATCACCACCGAACGCAAGGTGCCGCGCTCGACCTTCTACCGCTTCGAACAACCCTGGCTCTTGGTGCGATGACCTATTCCTTCACACCGGGCAGGCGGACCGACCACAGCGCCGTCCGTCCCAGCCCGGTCTTCCTGCTCATCGTGCTGATCACCGTGGCCGGTGGCGCGCTGGCCTGGGACGCCGACATCGAGTCGGTGCGGGCCAAGTTCGGTGTGTTCATCCTCGTGGTGTTCGGCTGGATCATCAGTCTGTGCCTGCATGAGTTCGCGCACGCCTATGTCGCGTGGCGGGCCGGCGATCACGAAGTGGAAGTGCGGGGCTACCTCACCCTGAATCCACTCAAGTACAGCCATCCGGTGCTGTCGATCGGCCTGCCGCTGGTGTTTATCGCCCTTGGCGGAATCGGTCTGCCCGGTGGCGCGGTGTATGTGGACACCACCCTGTTCCGGTCGAGTGTGCAGCGCTTGGTCAGCGCTGTCGGTCCGGCGTCCAACGCGCTGTGCGCGGTGGTGCTGCTCGTGATCGTGCGGGTGTTCGGGTCGGTCCAGGAGCACGCGGCGTTCTGGGTCGGGCTAAGTTTTCTGGCGTTCCTGCAGATCACGGCATTTCTGCTGAATATTCTGCCGGTGCCGGGCCTGGACGGATACGGCATCATCGAGCCGTCGCTGAGTTACGAGACCCGCAGGGCGCTCGACCAGTTCAAGCCGTACGGCATGCTGATCCTCTTCGCTGTCATCTTTTTCACACCGCTGAGTCAGGTTTTCTTCAACGGCGTTTACGCTTTGTTCGAACTTTCCGGGGTACCAGAGGGTTGGGCCGCCTACGGCAGCCACATGACTCGTTTCTGGCGTTGATAGCCTGTCGCGGGTCAGCCACGACTCTGGAACGGAAACGCATATGGGCTCCACCGAACCGCCCGTAGTCCTGTCCGTCGTCATCCCGACGCTGGACGAAGCTTCCTGCATCACCGCCTGCCTGGAACGCCTGATCGGCCAGGACGCCGTCGACGAGATCGTCGTCGTCGACAACGGCAGCACCGACGGCACCCGCGAGATCGTCGCCGAACTCGCCCTCCGCCACCCCAAGATCGAATTGCTCGAGGAGCCGGATCCTGGCGTCGCGCACGCGCGCAATACCGGCTTCGACAAGTCCCGCGGCGACTACATCGGCCGCATCGACGCCGACACCCTCGTCGGGCCCGACTGGGGCGCCACCGTGCGCGCGCACCTCGACGCGCATCCGGACACCATGGCGGTGACCGGCATCAGCACCTACCACGATTCCCCGATCGGCTTCTTCCTGGCGGCCGCCATCGGTGGGCAGGAGCGGCTCGGCCTGATCAAGCAGCAGCCCGTCGGCAACGTGCACGGAGCGAACATGGCGATCCGGCGCAGCGCCTGGCAGCAGGTGCAGGACGCCACCACCACCCGTCGCGACCTGCACGAAGACCTCGACCTGGCGCTGTGCCTGACCAAGGCGAAGCTGCGCATCGACCAGCTGCCCCAGCTGCGGGCCGAGATCTCCGCGCGCCGCCGCAAGACCCCGCCGAGCGTCTGGTGGAAATACCAGCTGCGCGGCTTGCAGACCATCGCCAATCAGGGCTACGACGTGGTGCCCTTCCACCGCGCCGTGATCACCGGAGCCTGGCTGATGCACACCTCGCAGTGGCCGATCTACCGGGTGTGGGACTTCGATCGCAAGCGGTTCTCGCTGAGTCCGGGCCGCCCCAGGGTCTCCCCCGTCGGCGACTGAACTCTCATTCCTCCGGCGTCACATACGGATTGGGCACGGTCGGCGGGAGCAGCGCCATCGCCGAGATGCGCTGCATCCCGCACACCAGCATCAGATCCACCACGATCGACCTGATCTGGGCGAACACCACATGCGCCGAAAGACCCGCCCCGGCAACCAGTTCCGGGCGGGCGTTCTTGGCGACACTGCGCAGCGCGCGGGTGGCCTCGGCCTGATCCGGCTGCTCGCCCGGGTCGGCCAGCATCATCTTGCGGACCACGTCGGTGGCGTTGCCGAGCTGGTTGACCAGGTCGATCAGGCGCGGGTCGAGCACCTCGTCGTCGCGGACCAGGGTGAGTGAACGGCGCAGCAGCACACGGGTATTGCGAACCGCGTTGTCGAGCGGATCGGCCGCCGAATGGATGCGGGCGAGCCGCTTGCGGGAGTTCCAGTACAGCGGCGAGATCCGGATGACCTCACGACCGCCCGCCAGCGCCGAACGCAGCGCGTCGATCTGGCTCTGGGTGGCGCGCACCGCCGTCAGCGCGTCGTGCACCTTGGCCGAGTCCTGCTCGAGCAGGCCGTCGGCGCAGGTGATCATGGATTTGCTCATCACCGACAGCACGTCGGCCGCGTGTTCGCGGGCGCGGCGCACCGGGTGCAAGGGGATCAGCCCAACCATCAGCACGCCGACGAGGCCACCGACCAGCGCGTCGATCATGCGGCTCGGTCCCGCCCCGGCGGACTGACTCAGCGTGGCGACCAGCACCGCCGAGCCCGCCGCCTGGATCGAGATGATCGAACCACCGTCCAGGAACACCGCGCACGCCATCGCGAAAGCGACGACCAGTCCCACCTGCCAGACACCGGTACCGACCTGTGCGATGAACAGGTCGCCGATGCCGATGCCGACGGCGACACCGACCACCAGCTCCACCGAGCGACGGATACGGGCCCCGAAGGAGACGCCGATGGAGACGATCGCGGCCGTCGGCGCGAAGAACGGATCGGGATGTCCGATGACGTTGTGCGCGATGAACCAGGCCAGCGCCGCACCCAGCGAACACTGGATGATCGGGATCGCCGAGAGCCGTAACCGCACCGACGACCGTGTGAACCGGTCGACGGTGCTGTCTTTGGCAGCCGCTACTACCGGGGTTGCCGCGGCGACGACGGAGTGGGAATCGCTCACCTACGACTCGGCCGCGATTCAGTCAAGGCCGAGTTCGGCCGCCGCGCGGGGATCGCAGTCTTCGAGCAGATCGAGGCAGCGGGCGTATTCCTCGGTCTCGCCGATCGTCTTCGCTGCCCTGGCCAGCGCGCCGACGCTGCGCAGGAAGCCCTGGTTCGGCTCGTGGTTCCACGGGACCGGGCCGAAACCCTTCCAGCCGTTGCGGCGCAACAGGTCGAGGCCGCGGTGGTAGCCGGTGCGGGCGAACGCGTACGCGGCGACGGTGTCGTGATTGACCTCGCCGCCCGCGCGCGCCAGCGAGTTCTCGGCGAGCTGGGCCCAGGCGATGGACGCGGCCGGGTGGTCGGCGGCGACCTCGACCGGGTCGGTGCCCGCCGCGATGGCGTCTTCGGCGTCGATCAATTCGGGAAGGAGGACCGGCTGCGGTCCGAGCAGGTCACCGAAGGAGGTCATGGGTTCATTGTGCACCGAGCCCCCGGACGACGTCGCCCGGCCCGCCGCGGGGCGATCGGCGAACTCCCCCGCGCGGCGCGCATTAGGCTGACCCAGGAGTGGCAACGTTCGAGCCTGAGCGAGGGGTACTAGGTGTCCGACCCGACCGACGAGAACAACCCGGCAGCCGAGCCTGCCGACCCCGGCGCGACCGGGCGCAGCGCCCAGCGTGGCGCCGATTCGTCGAGCACCGCGCCGCCGACCGGCGCGCCCAAGTCGACCCCCGAAGCGGTCACCGAACCGGGCAGGGCGACCGTCACGCCCGGTGCCGGGGGGACCGCGGAGACGGTTGTCATCCGGCGCGGTGAGTTGCCGGGGGCCGCGGGTGGGCCGGGTTCCGTCGGTGGCCAGGGCTCCGCCGGGGGCCCAGGCTCGGTCGGCGGGCCGGGGTCGACTGGCGGCCCGGGTTCCGCCGGCGGGCAGCGTCCGGCTGGTGGGCAGGGCTCCGCCGGCGGGCAGAGTTCAGTCGGCGGGCCGGCGCAGGCCTCCGGTCGACCGGTCGACGCGCCTGGTGGACAACAGCCTTCGAACCCCGCGCGGCCTATGGGCGCACCCGGCGGACCGCGGCCCCAGGGCAACCCCGGCGCGCCACAGCAGGCCGGTCGCCCCGGCAATGCACCCGGCCCCCAGCACCCTCCGGCACCACCCCGCCGCGCCCAGCCTGTCGGTCGATCTGGGAATGCCGCGGGCGGACAACAAGCTTCGCGACCGGGCAGCGCTCCCGCCCCACA
This sequence comes from Nocardia sp. NPDC058497, assembly GCF_042720195.1. NCBI lineage: Bacteria > Bacillati > Actinomycetota > Actinomycetes > Mycobacteriales > Nocardiaceae > Nocardia > Nocardia sp. NPDC058497. The sequence continues at coordinate 14,809 of NZ_JBHXMY010000078.1, forward strand.
GCCCACGGGCCGACCCGGGACGCCGCAGGCTGGTCCACGCCCCCAGAGCGGCACCGACTCGCCGCATGGCCCAGGCAACTCGCCTAGCGGACAGCCGTCGGGTCAGGGCACCGCGCCTGGGGGGCGGCAGCCCCTTGGCCCCGGTGGACCACGTCCCCAGGGCGGGCCCGGTGGGCCGCAGCAGAGTGGGCGACCCGGCAATGCGCAGGGCGGGCAACGACCTTCGGGCGTCGGCAACGCGCCCGGCGGGCCGCGGCCTCAGGGCGGGCCCGGCGCGAGCGCGGGAGCGGGCAATGTGCCTGGTGGACAACAGTCTTCGGGTCGTGGCAACGTCCCTGGCGGCCCGCAGGGCACCGGGCAGCCTCCGGTTCTGCCGACCGATAGGCCCGAGGGTGGGTCGCGAGTAGGCGCGCCGGGAGCCGGCTCTGCGCAGGACGTTGGCCGGCAAGGGCTTGATGCGGGCCGGGTCGGTGACCAGGGGCGTGGCGCGCAGAACCCTGCCCAGGACCAGGGCTCGAATGCCGCGGCCGCCTCGCCGTTGGCTGGACTGTCGCAGGGACTCCCCGGCGGGGACCGTCCCGAACAGGCGAGTTCGGAGAGCGCGGGCCGTCAGAGCGATCCCACAGTCGATCCCGCGAGCCCTGATGCGCCGACCACCGCGATGTCCATCCCGGGCGGGAAATCGTCCGCAGCCCAGGGTGATTCGGCGAACGACGCCACCGCGAAGATTTCGAGCGCGCAGTCGAAGGCCGCACAGGCGGACATCCCGACTGCCGGTATGAACCAGGTCGACCGTCCGTCGACGTCGGCTGCGAAGTCCGGCAAGGCATCCGCCGCAGGAGCCGCGGGCGCGGGCGCGGTGGTCGCGGGAGCAGCCTATGCCGCAGGCGCTGGTCGGGGAACCGTCGGCGACACAGCCTCGGCCGACGAGGAAACGGCAGGCGAGAGCACAACCGAAGCAGCCGGTGCGGTTTCTTCGACCGCAAGTGACGATGCCGCGAACGCCGACTCTGCAACTGGCACAGGCAGTGCGGACGCAGCGATCGCTGTCT
>NZ_JBHXMY010000079.1:0-5041 GCF_042720195.1 Nocardia sp. NPDC058497
GACACCGCCCTGACACCGCCGTGCCAGTGGTGTGTCAGGGCGACGTCAGCGCGGCCGCCGACAGTGTTTCGTGTGAACAGCACAGCACTCGCCGACCCGGCCTTCGGTCCCGCCCTCGACCCGATGCTGCGCGCGCAATGGCCGGGCCTGCTCACCCGCGTGCGGCAGTTTCCGCGCGGCGATCACGCTGTCGCCCAGCTGATCCGCTTCGCCCTGGTCGGCGGCGCCAGCAATATCGCCTATGTGCTGTTGTTCCTTGCCTGCGCCGGGTTCGGCCCGCTGGCCGCCAATACGATCGGCTCGATCGTCAGCACGGTGATCGCGAACGAACTGCACCGGCAGCTCACCTTCCGCGCGGCCGGACGGGTCGGCTGGTTCACCGCGCAGTGGGAGGGCGGCGGGTTGGCGCTGATCGGCCTGCTGGTCAGCACCGCGGCGCTGGCAGGCCTCGAGTCCCTGGCACCGGGACTCGGCCAGATCACGCAAGCGGGGGCCGTGCTCATTGTCATGGCGGCGGCAGGTGGCCTGCGCTTCCTGGCCCTGCGCGGCCTGGTGTTCTGAGCCTCAGTGCGTGGGTCGAGTAGTGGCCCTAGGGTCATGCCAGAGGCCCAGATCGAAGTAGAGCGTGGTCATGGAGTCCCACATAGTCGACCACGGCTGCTTCGGCCCTGTGCATCGCCAGACGGCGACCATGCGGTCGATGCCGGGGATACCCATGGGATCGTCGAGGTGCACCACACGCTCCACCTGAGCGAAGCGGGTACGCAGGTCGTCCTCAGCGGTGTCGAGCCCGACGTAGATCACCGTGGTCGCCGAGTCCGGTGGCGGGCCGAAGAAGCCGAAGCCCCGGCTCGGACTGTAGGTGGCGGGCAGGTCGTACTGCCCGCCGAACTGCTCGATGGCACCCGCTTGGGGATAGCCTTGTGCGACGACGACGGCATTGGTCTTCTCTTCCGGCGTCAGCGTGTCATAACCTGTGCCGACGGCCGCGACCAGGGATGACCAATTTGTGTTTCCGAAGAACGCCGCCCTGAGTCCGAGATCGATAGCGTCCCGGGCCTCCGTGCGCCAGCTGGGTGACAGAGGTACCACCGTGAGGGTGACGATCACTGCCAGCACCGAGAGCCCGGCGATCGGGACCAGCGCCCGATTCATCCATCGTTTCCGGTCGTACTGCCACAGACCCACGGCGCCGAGTGCGAACACGGCGGGAAACAGGCCCCCCGGATAGTAGGGCCGACCATGGGTGAGCATGACGAAGGCGGTCATGATCACCAGCGCCACCGCGATGAAACGGTAGGGCCGCAGCGACTCCTGCTTGAACGCCGCCCACATCCCGACCGCGAGCAGCAGGGTGCCCATGACGCCCGCCAAGATGGGCCACTGCGGCAGGAATCCCACCGGACCGTATCCGGTGGCGTCCTGCTCCGCGCCGATCACCGCTCCCATGGCAAGCTGTGGCCAGTTGTGCTGCGACTGCCAGTAGAGGATCGGGACCAGCGACGCGGCGAGTATGCCGGTCGCCGCCCACAGCGCGGGGCGACGCAGCATTTCGCGGGGACCACACAGCACGACCGCCAGGCCGAGGCACGCCCACACGATCGGGATCATCCACTTCACCTGCATGTCCACGGCAGCGACCAGTCCCGCTACCACGATCAGCCAGTCCTGCCGGGTGCGAACCCAGCGAATGAACAGCCAGGTGATCACGGCCGTGAGGGTGGCGTCGAAGGAAAATGTGCTCAGTACGACCTGATTGGCCGCCAAGCCCGACATCGCATAGGTTGCGGCGGCGAGCATCTGGGCGCGGTGGCTACCACGCAGCTCATAGGCGATCAGCGCCGCCACCACGATCGCACCGACACACATCACGACCGCGGGGAATCGCAGTGCCGTCACCGATCCCGGTGCGAGCTGGTCCGCGATCCAGGCGAAAAGGGGCACCACTACGCCCTGATCCGCGTAGGTGTAATCGAGTCGTCGTCCGGCGGAAAGGAAATAGAGTTCGTCACCGAAGAATTCGTATCTGCCCGCCGTCACCGTCAGCGCTATCGCGGCGATCGAAGCGATCAGCGCGACGCCGCGAAGAGCGAACGACGGGTCGGTATCCGGAAGGTCTTCGGGCGCGGTGCGAACCGCGACGACCGCTGTCATGAACTGCCCCTGATGCTTTTCGACAGAAGCGTTCGACGCCCCGCCCTGCGGTGACGTCACACTCTGTTCGCTGGTGAACCAATTCCTCCCCGGCAGCGAACTTGATGAGCGCGGGCGCCCGAGGTCCTGCTCGGATTATTCAGTTTCACGAAACGTTAGTGGCTGCCGACAGGGTCCGCAAATGGGTCGCATACCAATAGCGGTTCGCTGTGATTAGACCGGGCTCGGCTGGGTAAATAAGTGATCTCGGCGATACATTGCACGCCGCGTCTATGAATTCTCCGAATTGATTAATTCGGCACGTTGAATTGCAGAACGAGCCTTTCATCTGAAAGAGGTTGACATTGACCGTGCGTCAACGTTGCAGGGTTGTCGCATGACGAACAACAGCACTCCCCCGACTCGGCTCGCGCCGCCGGTCGGCGGGTTCCAGGAAGTCGACGGCCGCCGCATCTTCGTGCACCGGTCGGGTGTTGGCGGGCCTGCCGTGGTGTTCCTGCCGGGCGCGAGCGCGGTCGGCCTGGACTACTTCGGTGTCCAGCAGCAGGTTTCGCGGTTCACCACCGCCGTGGTGTACGACCGCGGTGGCACCGGCTACAGCGACGCCCTCCCGCTGCCGCGCACCGCCGCCGCGGTCGCCACCGAACTGCGCGAGCTGCTGCGCGCCCAGCACATCCCCGGACCCTACGTTCTCGCGCCCCACTCGCTCGGCGGCTTCTACGCGCACCGGTTCGCGCAGCTGTACCCGCGGGATGTGGCCGGACTGGTCTGGATCGACGGCCTGCACCGCGACTGGGACGATTTCATGCCGCCCGCGATGCGACTGGCCGAGGCGGAGCGGATGGGCACCGATCCGGAGCAGCTCGAACAGCTGCGCCCGGCTCTGCGTCAGATGCACGCCGAGTTACTCGCGGCCTACCCGGAGCACATCCGGCGATCGCTGGTCGAGGCCAAGGCCAGCGACGAATGGACCCGCGTCGGCATCGCTGAGCGCGGCAACCTGACCGCACTGGCCGCCGAACTCCACGCCGGGCCTGGACTTCCCGATGTCCCCGTTGTCGCGCTCAGCGCGCTGGGTCCCGACCCCACCCAGCCGCCGGAAACGCTGCGGCGGACGCACGATGGCAGGCGGCGAATGGACGCAGCCCTGGTGGGCGGCCTCTCGCAGGGAGACCACCGCATCCTCGCCGACACCGTGCACCACCGGCTCTGCTTCGACCGCCCCGACGCCGTGGTCCAGGCCGTTCGCGATGTCGTCGACCGAGCCGCACGCACCTAGACTGGACATGATCATGTTCGGCGTAGACCCGAGGAGGACGGTGCTCACGATCGGCCAGCTCGCGGCCACCGCGGGCGTGACCGTGCGCACCGTCCGCCACTACCACCACGTCGGCCTGCTCCCCGAGCCCGACCGCGACGCCTCCGGCTACCGCCGCTACACCGCGCAAGCGGCAGTAGATCTCATCCGCATCAGAACCCTCGCCGACGCCGGTGTCCCCTTGTCCCGCATCGACGCACTCCTGCACGCCCAACCGCCCGAATTCGCCGCGGCCATCACCGACATCGACGCCGCACTCCAGCGCAAAATCGCCCAGCTCACCGAATACCGCACCCGGATAGCCGAATTGGCCGGCGGCGAAAGCCTCGTCCTCCCACCCGAGGTCGTCGCCATCCTGAACCGCATGCGCGCCCTCGGAATCAGCGAACAGCGAATACTCCTCGAACGCGACTCCTGGATCCTGCTGCGAGCCCTTGACCCGGACGCCGTACCCCGGCGCATCCGCGAGAAGAACGCCGAGTTGGACGACCCCGAAACCACCCGCCTCTACCTCGCGGTCGACCACTCCATCGACTGGAACCCCCACGATCCACGCCTGGACCAGCTCATCGACGACCTGGATGCCTGGGAAATCGCCCACGCACGAGACACCGGAAAACCGACAACCCGCAAACTGGTCTCCTCGCGAATCTCCGAGTCATCCCCATCCTGGCAACGCATCGTCGACACCCTCGCCCACCGCGCCGAACAACGTAATCACTGAATAGTCACCTGGATACCGGCAACTCTCCCGCCTCCATCGCGGACGTTGACAGGCACCAAGAGCACTGATACCTATGAGCTATGACTGTGCCGGATGATTTCGAGTTCGAAGCCGTCTACCGAGGCACCGGTGGCCCGTTCGGGCCGGGCGTCAAACCGCCGTGGAGTATCGGGGAACCCCAGCCCGAACTCGCCGCGCTGATCGAGCAGGGCGAATTCCATGGCGATGTCCTCGATGTCGGATGCGGGGAGGCAGCGATCTCGCTGTATCTGGCCGAGCGGGGCTACACCACCGTGGGATTGGATCTGTCGCCGACCGCGATCGAGCTGGCCCGCACCGAGGCCACCCGCCGCGGCCTGGCCGACGCCTCCTTCGAGGTCGCCGATGTCACCTCCTTCACCGGCTACGACGGCCGCTTCGGCACCATCGTCGACAGCACGCTGTTCCATTCGATACCGGTCGAGTCGCGGGCGGGCTACCAGCAGTCGATCGTGCGCGCCGCCGCACCGGGCGCGTCGTATTTCGCGCTGGTGTTCGACCGGGCCGCCCTGCCCGAAGCACCCGTTCCGGGGCCATCGCCGGTCACCGCCGACGAGCTTCGCGAGGCAGTGGAGAAGTACTGGGTGGTCGATGAGATCAGGCCGGCGCGAATCCATGGCAACATGCCGGCCGACGACTTCCGGCCGACCGCCGACGGCCCCCGGTTCCGGTTCGAGGGGATGCGCGACGAACCCAGTGGCCGCAAGTCGGTTCCCGCCTGGCTGCTGTGCGCCCACCTGGGCTGATCCCTCCACCTACAAACGAAGAACGGCCCATGCTCTCCATGATCCTGGGCCGCCTACGAG